>NZ_JADJSO010000001.1:0-57775 GCF_016711665.1 Candidatus Villigracilis saccharophilus | reverse complement strand
TCGTAGAAATGTTGATACAGTCCCTGCCAGACCTGTTTGGCACGGTAGGCGGGTTCTTTCCACTCTTTGAGTAGTTTGGTAAGTTCAGGGAAATCGAGATCGTATATAAGCATGAAGATATGATACCAGAGGTTACTTAACCAAATCGCTCAAACTATCGGCAATTAAATCTATCCTGGGCTTCCATTCATCCGCCTGTGCTTTGGTGGAAACTCCGCTCAACACCAGCGCGGATGGGCATCCCACGGATTGTCCCGCCGCGATATCTGTTTCAAGTCGGTCGCCAACCACAAGTGTTTCTTCCTTCTTTGTTCCCAATCTGTCCAAAGACAGTTCCATTAGAAATGGAAAAGGCTTGCCTGCCACCATTGGTTCAATGCCTGTCGCGGATGTGATCACAGAAAGCCATGAGCCATTCCCGGGGATCTCTCCACGCGGAGTGGGGAAGGTCATGTCGGTATTCGTTGCATAAAAAGGAATGCCCGCGCGCACAAGCAGGGTTGCTTCGGAAACTTTCATGAAACTAATGGTGCGGTCTATACCCATGACGAATGCTTCCGCTTTGGTCGCATCTTCAGTGGAGAGGATCTCAAATCCCTTTTCTTCCAGCGCCACGCGGATACCGTCCTCGCCGATCACGAATACCTTTGCCCCGCGCGGATGCTTCTGTGCGAGCATAAAGGCGATCCCCAATGCGGAGGTCACGATCTGCCAGGGTTCAACTTCCACGCCAAGTTCGTGTAATTTCTGCTGATACTCTTCGGGCGTCTTTGTCCCGTTGTTGGTTGCGAATACGAATTTCAATCCACGCTCGCGGATGCGATTGAATGTTGCTGGCAGGTCGCCGATGGGTGCGTCGCCTTTCCAGACCACGCCGTCCATGTCGAGAATAAGTGCTTTGATGTTTGAGGGAAGCATTTGATTTATGATTTCCGATTTGTGATTTTCGATTTACGATTTTGGATTTTACTTATGACTCTACTGCAAAAAGGTCTTACGCTTTTGAACTTCCTTCGTGAACTTAGTGTCCTTCGTGGTTAAAAAAGGTTTTTGCAGTGGACTCACTTATTGAATTTTTTCAAGAGATATTTCAAAACAGGTTTGTCGATCCACTCTGCAGTGGCGCGTTCTTCAAAGTTTTCGTTGCCAATGAATGCGGTAAACGCAGATTGAAAATCCACAGTCTTTTTCAAATAGCCTTGAGATTTCAAGATGACAGCCATTTGTTCGAGTGTCTTTCCTTTCACTGCCGCGCGCTCGTTCTCTGGGCTTTTACCGAAATAAAGTTGATGAAGCTCGATCAATTCACCCAAACGCGGAACCGGGTCTTCGTGGTCATCCACACGGTAATCGATCCAGCGGTCAATGAATCCGCCATACCCGCCTTTGGGCTTGGCCACATAGATGGCCGCGGATTGACGTCCACGCCTGTCGCCGCCGGCGCGGTCCCCTGCGAGCAGCGCAGCAAATAAACGAGTCGGCAGGTCACCTTTGGTCGCCAGGAATTTCTTTTCCATGGCCGCTACAACTTTTGCTCCAGCCAATATATTGCCTTGAATGGCGTACCCTTTGCCTGTCACGCCGCCTGCCCAATCGAAACAGATATTGCCGGTAAAAGTCGCCGCGTTGCCTTTTGCGTCAACCAGCCCAACTTGGCGATGTTCTCTTTCGGGATCATCTTTCAACAAAAGTTCTAAAGTCTTTTTTGCGGATAATCCTTGTGACATCATCTCCAATCCGCGCGGACCGAAGGACGTGTTCGCAAACGATTGGGTTGCCACTGCTCCGATCCCTGCCTGCGCCCACGGCACAACTGCGCCGACTGCCGGGAACTTGGATGCCACAGCAACGCCCCATGTTTTTTCCTTTAAATCACATGCCACGATCGAGAATGTCATTTCAGCCTCCGTGTGTTGATTGTCTTTGAGCACGGTTATTATAAACGTAAGACCCCGAAGATTTCTCTTCAGGGTCTTATATTTGCAAAACTATTTTTTATTTTGCCACTTTTTCGGGCATCTCGATCATTTGGTCAACGAGACCGTAGTCCACAGCCTGTTGAGCATCAAGATAGTAATCGCGGTCAAGGTCGCGCTCGATCACTTCAAGCGGCTGGCCGGTGTGCTTCGCCATGATGCCGTTCAGCAAAGTCTTCAAGTGCATGATCTGCTTGGCTTGAATGGCGATATCCGTGGCCTGACCCTGCGCGCCGCCGAGAGGCTGGTGCATGTGGACGGTCGCATGCGGCAGGGCGTAGCGCCTGCCCTTCGTGCCGGCGGTCAACAACACGGTCCCGAAGGAAGCGGTCACGCCGACAGCCACAGTGCTGATCGGGTTCGAAATGATTTGCATCGTATCGTAGATTGCGAGGCCCGCATAGATCTGTCCGCCGGGTGAATTGATGTACATGCGGATTTCCTTGTCAGGATCTTCGTGGTTCAAGAATAACAACTGCGCCACGATCACATTCGCAACCTGGTCATCGATCGGTGTGCCAAGGAAGATGATCCGCTCTTTTAACAGAAGCGAATAAATATCATAAGCGCGTTCGCCGCGGCCCGTATTTTCAACAACCATCGGTACTACATTTTTAAAATCTGGAATCATATTTGTCTCCTTTTTTGATTGGGACAATGTTACACAAAACGTATTTGAATTTTATTAAAATTTGATAGGCATTGTCAATGCGATATTCGTGCGCGCATCCGGCTTCGCCGCTGCCTGTCAGCCATTAAAACGCAGTTCTTACTCTGCAGGCTTTTCCTGCTCAGACTCAACTGGAGCAGATTCTTCTTGAGCAGATTCTGCTTCAACAACTTCTTCTTCAATCGCTTTTTCTTCAACGGGCTTGTACTCTCCCATTGCAATGCTCTTGATCATATTGAGCGCCTGTTGGGTCATCACGCGGCTGGCGGCATCCATCGCAATGGATTGGCTCAATTCCTTTTGTCCTTTTTTGCCGCCGCGGATCTTGCTGAAATCCATGCCCTGTTGGGCAAGGCTGTTTAGGGTGTTATTGTATTCAGCGTCAAGCATGTCATTGTCAAGCTGAATGTTTTCCTTGCGCACGATCTCATCGAGGATCAAGCCGCGCTCAAGACGTTTCCTGGCAACGGGGTTGACTTCCTCTGCGATAAATTGCTCGCGGGTCGTTTTGCGGACTTTGAAATAGGTGTCCAGGTCCATGCTTTGCTGGGCAAGTCTGTTGGAGAGATCTGAAAGCACATGTTCGCCTTCATGCTCAAGCGTGTGCTCATGATATTTGATCGTTGCAGTGGCCTTGATCTGTTCGATCAGTTCCACGAAGTATTTATCGTCATAATCAGCTTGCGATTTTGCCTTGACGTCGTTCCGCACGGCTTCAGTAAGTGCATCAATGGTTTCGCCGGCGCCGGTCATTTTGGCAAATTCATCATCGAGGTCGGGGAGTGTGACACCGCGCACGGTCTTGACTGTTACTTCGATCTCTGCGGTCTTGCCTTTCAGTTCTTCCACCTCCCAATCAACGGGAAATTCATGAGTGATGGTTTTGCTCTCGCCGGCCTTTAATCCCGCCAGTTCTTTAGCGAAACCGTTATAAGGCCATTCTGTATCGCGGTCTTCCTTGCGTACAAAAGTGGCAAAGCCGGTGCGGTTAAGTTCTGATGTTTCAGACTTAACATCCACCAGTACATAGTCGCCGACTTCAATGGGGCGGTCTACGTTTTCAGTGGTGGCGTACATCTGGCGCAGGTCTTCCATTGCCTTATCGAAATCAGCTTGTTCAGGAGCGGTCCATTCATAAGCTTTGCGGATCGAATGATATTCGCCAAGATCAACTTCGGGGGCGAGCGGTACCCTGAAGGTGAATTTTGGAGGCGTCAGGCTGTCCACTGACTCGAGTGTGCCAGCCGCGCCTGGATTAATATCCGCTTCTTTGAGGATATTGTTGTATTCCGCGTCGATCAGCAGGTCAACCGCTTGTTCGGTGATGGCGGGATCGCCATATGTGCGGACCACGATCTCGTAGGGCGCTTTGCCAGGGCGGAATCCCGCAATATTGCCGCGGGAGGCGATCTTGGTGGCGGCGCGGCGCTTATATACATTCATTTTGTCCTGATCGATTTCCACGATCAGCTTTACGGAATGGTCTTCCTGATACTGTTTTTCGATATTCAAAGTTTCCTCCAGGCTCAAAAGCCTCTAGACCTTTAAGTCTTATAATATTTAGTAGTGAGGACGGTGGGAGTCGAACCCACACGCCTTGCGGCACATGATCCTAAGTCATGCTTGTCTGCCAATTCCAACACGTCCCCGGACGGTCTTCTTAATGCATTAAGCGGGCGGAATTATACTGCCTATTTTGCAGATTTGTAAAATTATTTCGATTTTTGACCCGTAATTTTCAATACTTCCCTTTCACCGTTATAATTCCGCGAAATATTTACCATAGGAGAGTTTATCATGCCGATCGTTTCTGGAATCCCTGCGCCTGAGTTTGAGCTGTTGGATGACACCAGCACCCTGCGAAAATTATCTGACTATCGCGGCAGGCATGTGGTGCTGTATTTTTATCCCAAGGATGATACCCCTGGCTGCACAAAAGAAGCCTGTAATTTTCGTGATGATTATTCAGCCTACGACCAGGCTGGTGTGGTCATACTGGGAGTCAGCCCGGATTCTGTTAGATCGCACGTCAAATTCAAACAAAAATTTCAGCTTCAATTCCCGCTTCTGGCAGATGAAGAACATAAAGTCTCAGAACGATATGGTGTCTGGGGTCCCAAGAAATTCATGGGTAAGGAATATGTAGGCGTGCTGCGAACGACTTTTCTGATTGACAGGGATGGCATGGTCAAGAAGGTTTATGAGAATGTGCGTCCCGCGGAGCACAGCGCAGAGCTGTTAAAAGAATTATTGGGTTAAATAGGCAACTATGCAAAAATATAAGATTTGGGCGGGGACTTTCCTGCTCGTTATTCTGGGAGCATGTGCTTCGCCGACACCACCAGTTCCAGCGCCATTACAGCCAGCCGTGCATACTCAGCCACAGGCAGGTTCGACTGCGGCGACCGTGGTCGAGATAACCGCGCCTGTCTGGGTCGCCTCGCTTTCAGACGCAGTGAATGCCGCTCCATTGGTAAGTGGTGACCTGGTGATCGTTCCGACCGCTGATGGCATGCTTCACGTCCTTAAAGCAAAAACAGGTGAAATAGCCTGGGTCTATTCAGGTGAGGTGAAAGTTTGGGACGCATCCGTCAATGCGGATGAAACCAAAGTTTGCGCAGGGTTGGAAGGCCGCAAAGTGATCTGCCTGGATGTAAAGACAGGTGTTCCATTATGGACTGCCTCTCTTGAACTTGAAGTACAGTCCCGCATAGCGCTCACTTCTGACCGAGTGTTTGCTCCGACTACCCATGCCGGTCCCGGGCTGGAAACTGATTTTAATGCTCAAGCATCTTTGGTTGCATTGGATGCATCAAATGGGGCGGTTATTTGGCAAAGCCTTACAGAGAATTATATTTTGCGACGGCCCGTCGTGAATGGAAATATTGTTATTACCGGCGGAGCCTATCAATTACCCGAAAAGCCTGATGGCGAAGTTGCTACTGGAATCTACGCGTTTAATACGGAAGATGGCTCGTTGCTTTGGGAATACCGATCAAATGATGGGCTGCTGCGCTGGGTTGAATCTGATGATGACCTTGTCTTTTTTTCAGCGGCATCCGAGATCGTTTATGCGCTCAACTTGAACGACGGCAGGTTGCTGTGGCAGGATGGTCCCGGGTATTGGATGCAGTTCCCTGTGATGAATAATGGGCAAATATATTTTGGCAGCGGGGATGAAAATTTCCATGCTTATAACGCGTCAACTGGAGTTGAAACATGGTCACATATGATCGACCTGTCCTCGATTAACCAGATCGGTCGCCCCATCCTTCGTGATAACAGCATTTGGTTTAATTCGGTTACAGGCGAGATATATTCTTTGGATGTGAACAACGGTGAACGCCTTGCGACAATATATACAGAACAGTCTGCTCGAGTCGGCGGTGCGTTGTACGAATCGTTTTATATTATGGGTGACCCGCAAGGAAAGGTATATGCCTACTCTGTTCAATAAAGTTTTTTTTAAAAAGCCCCGCCGCCTTGTTGTCTTCGTTATTTTTTTGGCAATATTGATCGCATGTCAGCCGAAAAATGCTGATCTGAATCGCCCACTTGATGGGACTACATTACATCAGGTCTGGTCGCGGGATGTGGGTGAGCCGATCAACCATCCGCCGTTGAGGGTCGGGAATGTTTTGATTGTTGCGCCGATTGACAGGCCGCTTCTTGGGCTAAATGCGAAGACAGGTGAAACTCTTTGGTCTTTTGACCCCGGTGTGAGGATCTGGGACCGCGCGTATGCGAGTGATGGCAGGCGCCTCTTTCTTGGTATTCAGGATGGAAAATATATTGCATTAGATCCTTCCAATGGAAAAAAACTTTGGGAGGCATCCCTGGGGATCAATTCTCAAATGCCGCCTTTTATCTCGGACGGCGTGGCGTATGTGCCTACTACTTTTGCTGGCCCAGATACGCCCGGTGACCCGAATGGAAAAGCCGCTTTATTCGCGCTTTCAGTGGATGACGGGGAAATTCTTTGGTCGTTTGAAAGCGGTAATTATATTTTGCAAACCCCATATAAACAGGGTGACACAATTTATCTGGCTGGCAGTTTTTCATCGCCTAAGGTTGTTGATGAAGGCGGTCATATGCGGGTCTATGCACTTAATGCGAATAATGGTTCGGTCAAATGGGCTTATGAATCAGAGGATGGTTTTACCAAGCAAATTTATGCCACAGAAAATGTGGTTTCATATATTGCCTATCAAGATTTTCTAGTGGGCGTAGGTGCAAACAACGGCGAATTATTGTGGCGGAAAGATACCGGTAACTGGGTGCCGACTCTCGCGGGTTATCAGAATGTTGTTTATTACGGGTCAGCCAATACCGTGGTGCACGCCATTCAAGCCGACTCGGGCGAATCTCTCTGGACCTATAACATCCCTGAAGGAACTTTCAACTACCTGATTGGTGCGCCTGTATTGCTCGGCAACGAATTGGTATTCCTTACTCAGGTGGGCGAAATTTTCTCTCTCGATTCTACAACAGGCGAATTCCTTTGGCAGGTCAGTACTGGAATTGCTAATACAAGAGCAGGCTTGAGTGTTTATGACGGGTGGCTGTATATCGGCGGGGGAGATGGTCTGGTATATGGGTATTCTGATTATTAATTTTTTTCTATCTCTTTCAATAGATATATTACTTTCTTACCGTAATAAAAGACTATTAAACAAAAACTCACCCCGATTTCCTGGGGTGAGTTTTTGTTACTTATATTTGATTATTTCTTGACGCCCGCGAGCACCAAGGGGCCGTCGCGGTTTTCTTCAGTGATATCGAATTCGATGCCAGGGGGCATGCGGTTATTGCGGAGACGTTCACGGAGCTTGGAAGCGTCCCAGTGGAAATCGGTCTCGCCGATAGCGCTTGCGCCGAGGATGGAAACTCCTGGAGGAGCGGAGAGAGAATCAGCGCCGGTGACGATACCTTCGTAGGAAGACAGATCCATCTCGTGATAGGAGTTTTCGGTATTTCCGAAGTGGCAGCCTGTGCAGGCTTGCGAACCATCGAACCACATGCCAGCCTGAGTGAAGAAGGGCAGGACATCGCGCTCGAAGATGAGTTGTGCGCCGCCATATTCGAAGGCGTCCGTTTCTGGAGCGCCGGCATCGACCCAGGCACCGATCAGACTCGCACCGTTGAGGTCACAGCCATATTGACCGGCAAGGACTTTTGCGCCGTCAGCGCCGACTTCGACACACAGGCCGTCGCGGTTGCCTTCGGTGATATCGAAAGTCCAACCTGGGGGCATGCGGTTGTTGCGGAGACGAGAGCGGAGTTTGGAAGCGTTCCAATCGAAGTCAGTACCGCTGCCAGGTGGCTGCCGAGGATGGAAACTCCTGGAGGAGCGGAGAGAGAATCAGCGCCAAGCAGGATCCCCTCATAGGTGGTCAGGTTCATTTCGTGATATGAGTTTTCGGTGTTTCCGAAGTGGCAGCCAGTACAAGCCTGTGCGCCTTCGTACCAGACACCGTTTGTGGTGAACAATGGCAGGATATCTTTTTCAAATGTGCCATCGCAGGCAGAACCATCGTCGGCTGTGAAGGGGAATGCGTCTGCTTCAGGAGAGCCGGCATTGACCCAGTCGCCGATCAGGCTGACAGCTTTAACTTCACATTGACCCGTTCCGAATGCGGCCGCGGTTGATGAGCTAACTTCGACAGGTGCGCCGTGAAGCACCAAGGGGCCGTCGCGGTTTTCTTCAGTGATATCGAACTCGATGCCAGGGGGCATGCGGTTATTGCGGAGACGTTCACGGAGTTTGGAAGCATCCCAGTGGAAGTCAGTCTCGCCGATGGCTGAAGCGCCGAGGATGGAAACTCCTGGAGGAGCGGAGAGAGAATCAGCGCCGGTGACGATACCTTCGTAGGAAGACAGATCCATCTCGTGATAGGAGTTTTCGGTATTTCCGAAGTGGCAGCCTGTGCAGGCTTGCGAACCATCGAACCACATGCCAGCCTGAGTGAAGAAGGGCAGGACATCGCGCTCGAAGATGAGTTGTGCGCCGCCATATTCGAAGGCGTCCGTTTCTGGAGCGCCGGCATCGACCCAGGCACCGATCAGACTCGCGCCGTTGAGGTCACAGCCATATTGACCGGCAAGGACTTTTGCGCCGTCAGCGCCGACTTCGACACACAGGCCGTCGCGGTTGCCTTCGGTGATATCGAAAGTCCAACCTGGGGGCATGCGGTTGTTGCGGAGACGAGAGCGGAGTTTGGAAGCGTTCCAATCGAAGTCGGTACCGCTGCCGGCTGCTGCGCCGAGGATGGAAACTCCTGGAGGAGCGGAGAGAGAATCAGCGCCAAGCAGGATCCCCTCATAGGTGGTCAGGTTCATTTCGTGATATGAGTTTTCGGTGTTTCCGAAGTGGCAGCCAGTACAAGCCTGTGCGCCTTCGTACCAGACACCGTTTGTGGTGAACAATGGCAGGATATCTTTTTCAAATGTGCCTTTGTAGCTATTGCCATCGTTGCCGGTGTAACTGAACTCTTCTGTTTCAGGAGAGCCGGCATTGACCCAATCGCCGATCAGGTCGACGGCATGAGCAGCATCCCCAGGTGTGGATGCTGATGCCTCTGCTGGTTTGTTCTCTTCCGGCTCAGGCGTTGTGGTGGGGGGGACTTGGGTTTGTGTTGGAGCTAACGTTGCGAAAGGCGGCATTGTGGCACTGCCTCCACATGCAGCCAACACGATCGATCCTATGGTGAACATAGCACCGAGGATCATGAACAGGAATGACTTTCGTTTCATAACATTCTCCTCTCCCAGGAATTTTAATTTGTCATTAATAATATGACGACGGCATTATAGCAAGCATGTCGTAAAATACAACCTTTTTGATGTGCTTTGTGAAAAAATACTCGTTACGGAGAGAAGGCTAAGGAAAAATTAAGCTTGTGTTAAGCTGTACAAATCAGATGAAAAATAGTGACAAATAGATTAATGTTTGGTAAAACTGGGCAGTTTGTTAAGCTGGGTTGGGATTTCCCATATGCTATTTTGAGGAGAGAGCTATGCGACATTTTGTTATAGTGGGAGTATTGGTCATTCTGGTGGCTGGTCTCACATATATCGGGTTGGATTCAATGGGCTTAATGCCAATTGCGGCAAGCGCTCAAGCCATACCGATCGATTGGATGTGGAATTGGCAGGTGGTTGCCATTTCATTTCTTTTTTCACTGATCATTGTGCCGATGATCTACAGCATGATCGTCTTTCGGCGCAGAAAAGGTGATACCACTGACGCTGAACATATCGAAGGCAATACCAATCTGGAGATCGCGTGGACCGTGCTTCCCCTGTTTTTGGTATTGACTTTTGCTTATATGGGAGCATTCTCTTTGGGGGAAATGCGCCGTGCGGATCCAAATGCGATGATCATCAAGGTGTCTGGCCAGCAATGGACCTGGACCTTTGAATATCCAGAGACCGGGGTGGTTTCCTCTGAATTGCATTTGCCGTTGAACAGGCAGGTTTTGTTAATGATGGAATCCAAGGATGTCATCCATTCGTTTTGGGTGCCGGAATTTCGCGTCAAACAGGATGTTGTGCCGGGGCGCATAACCGAGTATAGGATCACACCTTCATTGGTTGGCACATATATGGTTCGTTGTGCTGAAATTTGCGGAACATCGCATGCTTATATGGAGTCGAAGGTGATCGTGGATGATGTGGCAATATTTGACGCGTGGATGGTTGAACAAGCTGAACTCGCTGCGATAAAGACGCCGGAAGGAATGGGAAAGCAATTGGTTACTGCCAATGGTTGTTTGGGGTGCCACTCGATTACCAGTGTTTCCCTTGCCACGGCTCCCACCTGGTTCGGATTGTATGGCGCTGAAGTTCCGCTGGCTGATGGTACGACGGTCATTTCAGATGACGCTTATATTGCCGAGTCAATTCTTGCTCCGAAGGCCAAGGAAGTGGCGGGTTATTCTCCGACCATCATGCCTGCGTTTACATTGACCGATGAAGAGATCGCAAACATCATCGCTTACATGAAGACCTTAAAATAAGATGGCGGAGGATTAAAAGATGAAGAACTTCTTTTCGACCGCCCTTGCGCGTGGTTTGTTCTGGCAGTTGATCGGTACTCTTGTAGGTGCTGGTTTGGTGACAGGCATTCGTGCGGCGATGGGCTTAAGTACTACTGATACATTCTTTTTTACAGAACCCGCGTGGGTATTGGGAGCCTTTTTTGGTGTGCTCTTCTTCATTGGGGGCAGCGGCATAGTAACTGACTGGTTTAAATGGGCGCGCGGAATTGATACACCTGAACATCATGAAGACCACCTGACTGGCTGGCAGAAATATTTAAGTGTTTCCCTCGACCACAAAGTCATCGGTGTTCAGTATACGGTCACAGCGTTTGTGACCCTTGGTCTTGGCGGTATTTTCGCCCTGATCTTCCGCACCGAACTCGCCGCATCACAGTTGCAATTCCTGACTGTTGATATGAAACTGTTCGGTCAGAATGGTCCTCAACTGTATAACACCCTCATGTCTCTTCACGGCATGGTCATGATCGTCTCGATCCTATTGGGGATTGCCGGCATTATGAACTATGTTGTGCCGCTTTTACTTGGCGCGCAGGATATGGCATTCCCTCGTTTGAATGCATTTTCCTATTGGATCGCGGTACCTGCGGCGGTTCTTCTGATCATGAGCCTGATCCTTGGCGGTTTCGACACAGGTTGGACGGGATATCCGCCTCTTTCTGTTCGTGCTCCTGTGGGCGTGCAAATGTTTTTCCTTGGCGTATTTACAGCAGGCTGGTCATCCATTCTCGGCGCACTAAATGTGATCGTGACCGTTGTCCGTATGCGCTCAAAGGGAATGACAGCCATGCGGATGCCGATCCTGGTCTGGGCATCCATTGCAACCTCCATCATCTCCTTGACCGCCACTCAGTTGATCGGTCTGTCCTTCCAATTGGTGATGTTCCAGCGCCTTTTAGGGATGGGCTTCTTTGACCCAGCCAAAGGCGGCAATCCAGTGCTCTTTCAGCACCTTTTCTGGTTCTATTCACATCCCGCGGTTTATGTATTCGTTCTGCCCGGCTTAGGTGTGATCTCTGAGCTATTGCCTGTCTTTGCACGCAAACCATTGTTCGGTTATCGCTGGATTGCCATGTCTTCGCTGGGTATTGCGCTGGTGGGCTTCCTGGTTTGGGCGCACCATATGTTTACTTCAGGTATGAATGAATACTTGCGGGTACCGTTTATGTACAGCACTTTATTGGTGGCAGTGCCGACAGGCGTCAAATTCTTCTCCTGGCTGGCTACGATCTGGAAGGGGAAACTCTCCTACGAGACGCCGCTGTTATTCGTGATCGGCGCGATCGTTGTCTTCCTCATGGGCGGTTTGACCGGTCCCCCCAATGCCACTGTTTCAGTGGATCTACACCTTCACGATACCTATTTCATTGTGGGACATTTCCACGACACGATCTTTGGCGGATTTGTCTTCCCATTTTTTGCGGCTGTGTATTACTGGTTTCCCAAGGCGACTGGCCGCCGCATGAACGAGACCCTTGGCAAGATCCACTTTTGGATTATGACACCTTCGTTCTTTGTGATGACCCTGGGCATGATGCGCATCGGTTTGCTGGGTATGCGCCGCCGCATCGCAGATTACGACCCTGCCATGGGTTTTGATTCCACGCACCTTATTCTTACCATTACGGGCTACCTGATTTTCATTTCTGTATGTGTCTTCATTTACAACTTCTTCAACAGCATCAAGAATGGAGAAAAGGCTGAAGGCAATGTTTGGAATTCCCGCTCACCCGAATGGCAGGTCCCATCACCCATGCCTGCGCATAACTACGATCAACCATTTGAGGTTGTTGGTGAACCCTATGATTACGGTTTGCCCGGCTCGAAATATGTTGAATTCAGCGCTCCCACAAAGAGCAAGCATAAATAAAGGGGAGGGACTCACATGTCACATACACACGATAAATCTTCTGCTCTCAGTCAAGGCGTCGTAATCTTCATCTATCTCGCAGTCTTGACCGCTCTGGAATATTTTGTGGCGGTTACATTTTCCGCCGTCTCCATATTGGCTGTCGTGGCTGTCATCAAGCTGGCGCTGGTCATGTACTATTACATGCACATTTATAAGCTGAACGAGGAAGGAGAAAGCGATAGGGATTCTTACTCCTATAAGACCGGCTCGAACCGGCTCGGCCTGTGGCTGTTTCTGCTTTCTGACGCGTTCGTCTTTGCTGGTTTGTTGACCGTTCGCATTAACTTGCTTGGACTCACTCGTCCGCATTTGAACCAGATGCTCGGCTTGTTTGTGACCGTCGTCCTGCTAATCTCATCCTTCTTCATGAATCGCGGCGAGACCTTGATGGCGAACGGTGACAGGAAGGGCTTCCTCACCAACACCATGATCACCTTTGTGCTGGGGCTCGGATTCTTGCTTGGCGTTGTTGCTGTCGAATGGCCGATGGCTGCTGCCGAAGGCCTGACCGCCAGTAGCGGCGCGGCTGGCGCGGTTTTCTATATGATGACTGGTATGCATGCCTTCCACGTATTCACCGGGTTGGTTTTCCTGCTGATCGTGATGAATAACGCCCGCAAAAATGTCTACTCTGCTGAAAAGCATTGGGGCGTTGAAGCGGCAGCCGTCTACTGGCATTTCGTCGACCTGGTCTGGATCATCTTCTATCCCGCCTTGTATCTTATCGGGAAATTGCTGGCATAAATTCAGTTGAAAACTCTCATTATGGGACGGGTAATGAGAGTTTTATATTTGTGTTCAAATATTGCAGATTCTGGTATAAGTGAATAAATAACCATTTTGTCGGGGCGGCCTCAAGGTCGCCCCGATTTGGAGTGTTAAACAATAAATGAACACAAAGACTTTACGTACCGGCGTTTTTGTATTTGCGATTGTTGTTATATCCATCACCGTTGCTTTCTTATTTTCCAGTCAATCCGGGTTTCGCGGGACAACATACAATGAGCCATTTCCGCCCGCGCCAAATTTCGAATTGGCTCACGCAAGTGGAGATCTATTCCGCCTGAACGACCAGCGCGAGAAGATCGTTCTATTGTTTTTTGGATATACATCCTGTCCTGATGTATGTCCCACGACATTGGCTGAATTGAATCAAGCCCTGCAGAAAATCGGAAAAAAAGCAGAGTCCGTTCAAGTTATCCTTATCTCGGTTGACCCCGAGCGTGATACTCCGCAGAAGATACAGGAATATGTCGAACGCTTCAATCCCTCATTTATCGGTTTGAGCGGATCGATGGGGTCCCTGCAAAAAATATGGGATGATTATGGGATCTTCCGTGAGACGGTTGAGAGTGATGCCGGCCTTATTGTTAATCACACTGCGCGGGTCATCTTGATCGATAAGGATGTCAAAATGCGGCTCTCTTATGGTTTTGACACACCAGTGGAAGACATCGTTCACGACCTAGACCTTTTGTTGAAATAGCACGAACAGAAAGCGATCCCTATGCCTCCTCTCGTAACAATTATAAAAAGAATTTCCATTTCACTTTTGATCGGTCTTGTTATTGGCGCGCTGATCAACGAGATATCCTTCCTTTTCCTGCGGGAAACTGCTCGCGCTCCCAAGGTCGTCGAGCTTGTCATCCCTGACGGCACGGCAGAGCGTGTTGCCCGCGGCGAAACCCCGCCGGCCCTGCCTGATTCAATGACATTCGTTGTGGGTGATACCCTGCTTGTAAGGAATGAAGACAAAACTGATCATGAGCTTGGTCCATTGTGGATCCCCGCGGGCACATCTGCAAGCCTGGCTTTGGACTCGGCGCAATCCTACGCTTATAGCTGTTCGTTCCAGCCTGAAAAATATTTTGGAATGGATGTGCACGAACCCCTGACCTTCGGCACGCGTTTATATGGAATTTTATATTCCGGTTTGCCATTGGGCGGTTTGATCGCATTATATGTTGTCATCATGCCTGAGAAAAGAAAAGATAAAAAATGATCTTAAGGAAAATGTTCAGCCGTGCGTGGCTGTTAACGACTTTGCTGGTTCTTGCAGGAACTGCCTTCTGCGCGCGCATGGGCATCTGGCAGTTGGACAGGCTTGAAAAACGCCGCGAGTTCAACGCTCAAGTAGAGTCCATGCGCGCTGCAGAACCCTTGGACCTGAATAATAATTTGCCGTCCGATATCGGATTGATGGAGTGGCGCGCCGTCACTGTCTCCGGTGAATATGACCTTGAGAATCAGGTGGTCTTACGGAATCAGAATAACGGTGATCAATACGGATATCACCTGATCACCCCGCTTCTTTTCGACGGGGGAGCTGTTCTGGTGGACCGCGGCTGGATTCCCGCTGATGGAAATTCCGCCCCAGAAGACTGGCGCAAGTACGATGAATTGGGTCGGGTCAATCTGACGGGGCAGATCAGGATCGGGCAGGCGCTGCCAATTTTCGGCGGAGTGGCGGACCCGGAATTATCTTCAGGTCAAACCAGGCTGGATGCGTGGAATAACTTTAATGTGGAGCGTATCGCGAAGCAGATCCCATATCCGATATTAGGTGTTTATGTTCAGCCCAACGCGGACGATGAAAATTCAGCGCCGCCGATAGCGTTCCAGCCGGTGGTTGAATTGACCGAAGGCTCGCATTTTGGGTACGCGTTGCAATGGTTTTCGTTCGCGACCATCTTGTTTATTGGCTATCCATTTTATTTGAGAAAGCAGAAGCAGACTTCATGAAATACTCTCTTCGATCATCATTTGCCCGTTTGAACCTGGTGTTATTTGCCATTGTCTTTTTGCTGACCATTGTTGGGCGTATCGTAACGATCACCGGCGCGTGGGCTTTTTGTGTTGGCTGGCCTGTGTGTCTTCCAACCCAGCCCGTGGGGTATTGGAAACTATTGCATCTTGTTCTGGTGGGCGTTGCTTCGATCGTGATGATGATCGTTCTGCGAAAAGCCTGGCGTGAACAGCGCAGCCAAAATTTGCTCCTGCCCCTGACCACTGTGACTGGCGTCTTGTTCTTCGGTCAGGCATTTATTGGTGCAATTATCGTGACTCGCGCTTTTCCTTTGCATTTGGTGGTGCTGCACACCATGTCTGCCGTTGCTCTGTGGATCGCATTGGGGACGCTTGTTTTTGCTTCAGGCGTGCTTGCTAAAGACGCGCATGAAGTCGTGAAATTGGATTTTCGCCAGCGCGTAAAGGATTTCTTTATTTTATCGAAGCCGTTGATCGTGGCATTACTGCTGGTGACAACTTATAGCGGTTTGGTGGCGGGAAGCAAGGCCTGGCCCTCCGCTTCGCTCACGTTTTGGACTTTGCTCGGCGGCGCGTTAGCCGCGGCAGGTTCGAGCGCGTTGAATCAATATATCGACCGCGAGCTGGATAAGAACATGCAGCGCACCGCGAAACGCCCGCTTGCTGACGGGCGCTTGACCGCAGCCGAGGGACTATCCTACGGGCTCGCGCTTTCGTTGATCAGCTATTATGTGATGGCAGGCTTCGTAAACCTGCTGGCGGCTTTGTTGTCGTTGGTGGGTATTTTTTATTACGTGATCTTTTACAGTGTCCTGCTCAAAAAGGCCACGGTGCAAAATATTGTGATCGGCGGAGGCGCAGGCGCGATTCCCCCAATGGTCGGCTGGGCGGCCGCGACGGGTCATCTCGGTCTCGCGGCGTGGATCCTCTTCGCGATCGTATTCATGTGGACTCCGCCGCATTTTTGGGCGCTGGCAATCGTCCGTATGAAGGATTATGAAAAGGCGGGTGTGCCGATGATGCCTGTGGTACGCGGTGAAACTGAAACGCGCAGACACATCCTTGTTTACACCATTGAATTGGTGGCGGTCACATTATTGCTTCCCATTTTCAACCTGGCTGGGACGGTTTATTTGGTTTCATCGTTGGTGTTGGGCGGATTCCTGCTGTATGCCGCGTGGCGCGTCTTTAAAGTTGGCGGTAACAAGGTCGCATGGACGATGTATCGCTGGTCGAGTATGTACCTGGCATTTATCTTCCTGGCATTGATGATCGACGCGGTGGTGTAGTTACGTTCACATGTTCAAATGGTGGATGGTACGCCAGATTTAAATTTGTCGAATTGAAAAACGGCCTTGTTTCAAGTGACCGTTTTTTTTTCTTTATTTTCTCTTCAACAGATACGGCAAAATGACAGGGTCAAGCCGTTCAGGGTATCCATCCATTTGATAGGCAACCAGATATCCTTTATGCTCGTCCACTGAAAACGGCCAGGGTGTGACATTGATCTCGCCATCCTCCACATGATATTGGACATTAATCTCGGCATCTTCGTCATTACGCGGAAAAATGGAAATACTGCCAGATGCAGGCGCGTCGAAACAGAATTCGAATGAGAGGCGATCCAACAGGTCTGTGATTCTGTCCATGCGGTCGAACAGTGTTTTGGATAGGTGATGCTGATCGAGATAGTTCATCAATGGCTTGCGAGAATTCGGCTGTCAGGGCTTTGCGTGTTTCAGATGGGTCGTTGCTGGCAAGCCGTCGTATGTGGTATTTGACAATGGTATCCGCAACAACGTCGGAGCAGGGCATGTTAAATCCGCGCCGTGCAATGGGAAGCCATTCCTCGGCGGTCATGCCGCCAATGGGGGAGTTGTCCAAGTACCCATAACCGCGGTCATGCAGTCCCATCCCTGAGATTATGGATTTCTTTCAACGGGCGGATGATCGAACTGGTGATTGCTCCACAACATGGCAAGCGTCCCAACCAGCTTGAGATGCTCCGATTGCGGAGTGACGATCTGCCTTCGTTTTGATCTGAACATAGTTAATCTCCTTTTCAAATACTTCTAAAGTTTGACGGCAAATCCAATTTTACTGGAAGGAGTGAAAAATAAAAACGGTCTCGTGGACATGATGTCCGAGACCGTTTTTCCCATCACAATTCTTTGCTTTTCCACTTCTCCTGAATTTAACAAATCCCTTTGATGCCCCAAGCTCTGGCTCTCAGGTGAATCGAACCATCAGATTGGATCGGCAGGCCCGCACGGATTTTTTCTCGAAGGGTGGAACGAGACTCTTCGCTCAGGGACATTGCGTAACTTGGCGCGGGTCCCTGACCGCCCAGGAACGGCGACCAGTAATCATCGAAGTCGCGAAAGTTGGTTGGGACTTCAATGGGAATCACTTCCACGTGTTGAAAGCCAGCATCCTGAAAAAGCGCTTTCAAAGGCTCGGGTCTGGAATGCGGGAAACGTTTGACTTCGTCAATATCATGTACCTTCGGATCCAACGCGACAGCCGCATCCCAGAAGTGACGCATCATTTGCATGCCTTCCGCGTAATCCCACACGTAGCCAGCGACGATCCCTCCTTTGCGCGCGACGCGTCTCATCCCTGCGAGAGCCTGCTCGGGTTGTGGAATAAAGTTCAGGACGAGTCCCGACACAATGGCGTCAAACGGTCCAATATCGGAACGAAGAGATTGGGCGTCTCCCACTTCAAACTGTATTCTTTTATTTGCGATCTCACTGCTTGCGAATGTCACGAAGGCCTCCGAACGATCTAGGGCTGTGATGCCTGCGGGAGCCGATACTTCAAGAATAGTCTGGCTGAGCGCTCCAGTCCCGCAGCCGACATCCAGCCATTTGCTCCCAGCAGGGACCGCCAGCCATTTCAAGAACTCGCGTGCTACGAGGCGGCTCCAGCGGCCGACATATCGTTCATAAAGATCCCCATTCGCCCAATTATCTTTTATCTTCTTCAAATTCGCATTGTCATCCATACGCTACTCCTAAAGGAAATTACTTGACGACATTTGATAATGAATTTCAAAGTGGATTCTACTCTAAAGAGACTTTAAAAATAACGGTCTCGTTGACTTATATCCGAGACCGTTATTCGTTATCTATGAATTATTTTTCTAGGAAGTTATCGAGCCATTTTCCAATGCCCGGATAATGGTAATTTCGTCCATTAAGGACGGAAATGGCTGCGATTAGGCGAACGATCATAAGGACGAACGAGAATGGAAATATGCATCCGAAGATCATAAATGGAAACATGAAAGGCAGGAAGAAAAATGGTGCAACCTCATTGCCAGATGAGGGGTTGTTCATTACTGTAAATATCGAACCTGACATTCCCAGGAAAACAACACCAAACACGCAAAAGAAAAAGCCTCCCAAAATTACGGCAACGATCATATCAAAAGCCAATGCTTGTAAGGCTTGGAATTTTACAAAACGGGACTTTTCCTTTTGAATTGCCCACACGATGATCGCCGCCAGCGGACCGAAAACATGTGCAAGAGCACCCATCATTTTTTCATCGGATGTTGGGGGGATGTTTTCGAGAGTGCTCATGACTGAATGATTTCCTCAACTTTTTGGGGCGTGATCCTGCTCGAAATAATCCCACCGATGATTGGGTATTTGAAATTCTTCCCGCGTATGGTAAGTATGCTTGCAGCGCCAGCCAACAGGTAATAAATTGGCATGGCAATCATTATTATCAGCCAGAAGATCATCAGAATGGCAAAGAAAAGCATGGAGATAATCCCAGCCGCAGGGGAAAGTTCGCTGTTGGGCGAAGTAGGTGATCCGCTAAATATCATTAGGCCAAATATCATGATAAAAATGAATGCCATGTATGCGACCGTGCCGATTATATATGCTGCGAAAGCGATTAATTGATAAATGGCTGCCTGCAGAGCCTGGAATCGAAGTTTCGCAGATCTTTCTTTTTGTGTGAACCAGACGATTAGCGGAGTGACAATGCCCCAGAGTTGTAATATGGCCGTTGAGTGACAAATACCGCTGACCCAGTTGTCCTCCCATTCTTCCGTTTCTTCTTCCCTGATCTGCTCGCCGAATAATTTCCCCTTCAGCCAACGGCCAATTATTGGATAGTTGAAATCGCGATCCAGCATACAAAAGACCGCGCCGATGATGCCGACCAGAAAGAAGAGACCAAACAGACCGAAAATACTTAACATAATAATTGGCTGCACGATAAATGGGAATACAGACATGTCTGTTGTTTCAATATTTGAAATGGCTGCAATTACTATTGAAATTACTATGCCGCCAAATACTGCAAAAAATATTCCGATGAACCATGCCCAGAAAGTCAGTGCCTGATACCCCATGGCTTGCAAAGCGTGAAAGCGGACATATTTAGATTTGTTGCGTTGAAAGGCCCAGATTAAGGTTGGCCCCACTGGACCAAAAAACGCAAATAGCACAGAGGCATGTGCAAGCGCCGCGAGAACTTTTTCGTCAGATGTTGGTTTTTCCATGATGATTTCCTCCTGAGGAGATTAATATAAACCAATCATACCCCTATTTTTTGGTTGCAGTGATTTATGAATTTCAAGATAAAAAAAACGTTCTCGTGGATATTATGTCCGAGACCGTTTTTCATTTTGCATTGCATTTCCCTCTCCAAATTCGCGCTATAAAAATGAAATGACTTGTGTAATCTTAATCGCGAATTTGGGGAGGGTGACCGAAGGTCGGGTGGGGCTGTGGACATTATGTCGAGATCGTTTTATAGCTTTAAATCGGCGGACTAAAGTCCTGCCTCAGTTTGTGGAAGTCGAATAAATTCGACTCGCTCATCCAGCCCGAAGGGCTTCCACGTACTGAGCAAGCGGCTTTGCGAAGCGCCCCGTGGGTTAGCCCTGCGTTGCCATTTCGCCCGAGACTGTTTTCATCCATTCCCTTCCCACCACCCCATCAACTCAGACATCGCCAGACTCGGCGTCGCATCACCCTGGCGACCTGAATTCCAAGTCACGATCAAATCCTTCTTCGCGCGCGTGATGCCCACGTACAACAAACGCAGGCGTTCCTTCACGTATCCCAGCCGCGAGTGCATGGTCGCTGTGCCTTCCTCGTACCAGTCATATTCGCTGTTCGATTCCAACGCAGTTAATTGTGCCAGAGCTTCTGCTTCCAAATTTAATTTTCCACGCACGAACCATTTTTCCGAGATGAACGAATCGCCTGGCATGTTCGACGGGAAGTCATAATTATTGACCGACATCATATACACGCGGTCCCACTCCAGCCCCTTGGCCTTGTGCATAGTGGTCACCACCACCTTGCCGCGGTGCCGTTCAGGGTCAAAGCCCGAATCGTCCGACGAGAAGCCGATGAAGCGCCGCTCGTTCTTCGCGATCACCGCCAGCTCCGACGTCAACTCAGGCAGGCGCCAATCCTTGTGGTCATCTGCCGCTTTGCGTAACACCAACGCAAGTTTATGCGCCAACGCCAGATCAGATACTTCAGTGAACACATCCTGTGCCAACGTCAACACCAACTGATCGATGGGAAGCGTGACCGCATTCAACCATCTCTGGACATTGACTCGGAATTCTTTTAATTCTTCGATGACTTGCATCGCTTCGGACTCACCGACAGTTGACAGCCAGTCATCGGCCTGGTTCGGCGCGATGAATTTTTCCACATAAACGAGCCTCCGCAAATCAGATCGTTGCCAGGGTTTTTGACGCAACCTCCTCGTTATTGGCATTATCCTCATCTGTTGGAGATTGCTTCGAGCCTTGCTCTCGCAACGACATGCCAGTGCGCCAATCCCTTCGAAAGACTTCATACGCCTTCGACAACTTCCGCGATGATTGTGGGTCAGCCAAATATGACAATAAATAATTCAACGATCCCGCCGCCGCGCGTGTATTCGCCGTGGACGAGATCAACTCGATGGCTTCCACGCCGCGCTTGCGAAGCGACTCAACCACTTCCACGCCGCGTTGATTGCGCGGGACAAGCACCGCGATGGTCGGCTTTTCTTCGTGCGGCGAATCAGCGAACAGATCCAAATGACCCTTGACCGACTTGACCACCGCTTCCAATTCATCTTCGGGTGTGAACTTCTTGCTGATGAACTTGATTCCCTCAGGGTTATCTGGCGGGTTGACAGGTTCGTAGCCCGCAGGCACAGGCTCAATGTGGGGAAGCGACAACGCCGTGCGCGCGTTCGGGTCGGGATGCGCGGTCATCACCCAATCGATGAGATGATTCGCCAGCGCGATCACCGCAGGCTGTGACCGTCCCGACTCGGGCATGTCCGCATTGGGGTTGATGCGAATAAACTCACGCAGCAGGTCAGGGTCCGCGGTTGTGAAGGTTTCAAAGATGGCTTGATTAGGGTCGCCCACGCGCACCCAGTTTCCACCTTCACCGCTCAACAATCCTAAAATCTTTTGTTGTGTTGCGCTTGAGTCTTGCGCTTCATCTTCCAAAATGAACGGATAGCGAAAACGTAAACGTTCTAGATATTCTTCGTCGTTTTGGAGCAGGGTCAATGCCAAACGAATCAAGTCGTCAAAGTCAACTGCGCCGCGATAGGCGAGCGCACGTTGATAGTCCGCGTAGATGCTCCAGCCGAGTTCAGCGAGCGGCAGCGGGGCGAAAGATGTGTCTAATTTGGCTCGCAGGCTATCGGGAGTCAGGAGGCGATCTTTCGACGAGCGGATAAATGCCAAAGCCAGCGAGTCCACTAAATTGGGCAAATGCTGACGACGCACCCAGTCCCGTTTGGAGACATCCAGCGCGGGGTCGAGGTAGTCATCCAGAAAATCGGGATGAGCCGCCAGCCAGGCATTCACTGACTCGCGGCGGATAAATTCCGCTTCGCGTTCGTCAATGATGCTGAATTGATTTTCAAGCCCCACGCTCGCAGGCTTCTCGCGCACAATGTCATGCGCCAGCCCATGCAAGGTGCGCACGCGATATTTATAAAGCGCCTGCACGGGATTCTCGAAAAAGCCTTTGATGCGCGCTTCGAAATTGTCCACCGCCGAATTGACTAGCGTCACAATCAGCACTTCCTGCCCATCCTGCAATTGGTTGTCGTGAATGATCTGCGCCGCGAGGGCAGAGAGAATATGCGTCTTGCCCGCACCAGGCACAGCGGCAATACCAAGCCGCCCGCCCGTGTAGCGGAGGATGTTTTGTTGGGAAGGACGAGGGGTGAAGGGAGGTGTCATGTTTTTACGCATCAGGGTGGTTTGAGAGTTTCTGTTTCGATGGGTTGATTCTACACTGTGAAACCGCCGTGGGATGAACCCCACGGCTATTCATACGAAGGCGGCTAAGCCGCCTAGTCCGCTTTAGCTGACTTTGTAGATATAGCACGGTGGTTTATCACCGTGCGGTGTTGATTGCGTCGAATAATTCATTTCGCGCAAACTATATTTCATCCATTTGCTCCATCGCAGGGATCAACGCCCCATCTGCATGATGTTGCTTCTGGTTCTGAACATATCGTACCACTGACGAAAGGTTTTTCTCGCCAAAAGATAAAACGCCATATTCATCCTGCCAGTAAAACTCGAAATCAGGTTTGATCACATGATTGATGAAATGTGAACTATTCCCTTTCACATCCCCTATGAATTTTGCAGGCGCAATCTTCGGGGGAATGGAGGCAACAAGATGAACGTGGTCTTCAACTCTGCCTATTGCGTGGACAAATCCGCCCATGTCTGTTGCCTTTGCGGCGATGGCGCGATACACTTCTGCCTCAATGACAGAATCAATTAATGGCAGGCGATTTCTTGTGCCCCATATAAAATGATAGTAAAGTTTCCAGTATGGCATAGGCTATGATTTCCCGCAGGGTTTGCTTGAAATTACCTGACACCTGACCGTCAACACTTCAACACCTGACACTTTTATACTTTCTTCTTCAACTTAATCTTCCTCGCGCTCATCAGACCATGGATGATATGCTCGAGCTCCTCGAAACTGTCATGGTTGATCATGTACAGGGAAACCCCTTTGTTTGCCGTGTCAAGTCTGAGTTTGTCAAAGGCGATAATATCCTTGTACTCGATCATGAGATCGGGCAGAAGATAGCGTTTTACGATGAGCTTGTCCCCAAAGCGCGCTTCCCTGAAAACGCGGAAAGGCAGGGAGAAAGCCATGATGCCAAAGATGACAGTAAGCAATCCTTGCGGGCTGTATGAACGTGTCACAATAAATTGGTATAAAAAGTAAAAGAATAATCCTATCCAGACAGGAAAAAGGATCATGGCAAACCGCATACTGCCATTGTATTTTGGCTTGTAAATCGTTTCACGACTTATATTTGTCATTTTCACTTACTCGCTTATCACTTTCTGAAATGCCCTGAGCAAAGTTCCGCGCTGTTCGAAGCCGGTTTCGCTCAGGTCGGCGATCGCTAAAAATAATTTTTCACGGCAGCGACGCAGCAAGCCGCTCACTAAACGTGCCAGCGATTCGGTTTCGGCGTTGACTTCATCCGTATCCATCCACAAGCGGCCTGGCTGCCAATGCCGGGATAAGACATAAGGCTGTGTCAGCGGCTGCGAGAGGCGCTGCACCCATCCGCTGGAGCCTGGGTCAAGCCAGAATTGCACGGTGACAGGATGATTCATCATCAGGAATGTGTGTGCGGGTGCAACAAGGACAGAGTCTTTATTTTCACTCCGCCAGGATTCCAAATATTGCGCGGCGATCACGCCGTCTTCCAGCATGGCAAGATATTCCCTGCCCAGATCAAAATCAGGATTCGTGTAAGATGACTCCATTGCATAGCGGAACTTCTTGATCGATTCGATCAGGCTGGCAGCCACGCGGATCGCGTCTTCATTTCGGTGGAATCCATGATCAGGCTGAGAGAGTACCTCGCCGAAAATTTTTCTTAAAAAGAAATCAAGTGGCAACGGGGCTTGTTCACGATAATCATTCAGCCAGGTACGCAGGTTCGTATATTTTTCGCCAAGCAGGTAGGTGATGCGTTCCTGCATTTCAGGTTTGATCTCTTCGAAACTAGAAAGCCGCAGGTCGCGTTGATGGTATACGATCTCGGTCAATAACTGTGCGCGGATCAGATCCGTGTTCAGCGCGAACATCAAGGCGTGGGTTACATCAAATTTTGTGGGGTGAACATTCCAATACGGGTGTGCCAGCGCAGATAGAGTCAGCAGGGTCTGGCTGCCAACTTCACTTCGTAAAGAGCGTGACGGGCGGTGGGTGCGTGATGGAATCCCAGCCTGATCCAAACGGTGAGTGATCGAGAAACGCAGTGCGTCCGAAAGATACGGCGCAAGCACCACGATCTCTGCTGGGGGAATGCCATCCTGTTCGATCAATGATCTGATCCTGGCGACAATATCATCCAGCATTTCAGGATAATAATGAGCCAGAATAAATTCCATTGTGTTGTTTAGATTCCCAGCTTCGGTCTTTTGATGGGTGAGGGCGGATACCAGTGTATTGGAAAGCTGGATCACATCTTCTGACGAGACGAAACTTTCCACAAACTCGATCCTTTCATCGCAAGCTTCGCTCAGGGCGTACCCTGTAACTGCATCGCCTCCGAGGAAGTAGCGATACCCCGCATCATTGTCGTAGATCAACAGCGCCGAGTCGAAGTCCGCCAGCCACTCGTGGATAATGTCATGTGCCCGCGGCGCGTCTTCTTCCACATTGTCATAAATCAAGTGACGGTAACTTTGTTTTAAATAATTCTGTACCTGTTCCTGCGGCCAAAGGATGTTGGTAAAAATTTCAAGCTGTAAAGAAAAATCCAGCAGGTTGTGTTGAAGACAAAATTCACGAAAGAGAGTTGCACATTCCTGTGCGTCTTGATAGATACGGCGCTGTCCAGGGTCGCCGAACCAGGCGGTATCCATGCGTGAGCCGATCTCTGTATACGGAAAACCGACGACTGCGGCCTTGTTTAGGTTATCGAGGATCTGGGAATATAAGCGGTTGCGGTCAATGGTCAGTGATTGGAAATAGCCTTGTTCCAAAAGCGGACGCACCAGATACGCCATATAGTATTGCGCGGTTTCGAGTGTTAGAAAAACTGGCGGCTGATCAGGATTTTTAAATCCCGCCGCTTCCGCTGCCATCGGCCAGAACAGGTCACACATGCGTCTGGCGAGGCCGCCAATGGTCGCGGAGGTGACTTCTCCGCCCGCGCGCCTTTCGGGGCTGGTCAGCAGGTCGAGATACGGCTCCTGCATTGTCCGCTGTGGAGTAAGCATGAGAATTGAATCTGCTGGGATACCTTGTTCAAGCAAATAACGCAGGCGTTCGATACCCGCTGTCGTTTTCCCTGTCCCTGCCGAACCGGAGACGAAGAGTCGAATATCGAGGGGCGATTCAATGACTTGAAGCTGGGTCAGGCTGAGGTTTGTCATGAGGCGAGTGACTTAATTCAAATGCTTATGGAAGAACTTATTTACGCGTTCCCAGGCATCCTTCGATGCGTCTGGAATATAAACCTGTGGGTCGCTGTCACGGAAGAAGGCATGACCTGAATTCGGATACATGATGACTTCATGTTCCACACCGACTTCATCGAGCAGTTTATCGAATTCTTCAACAGTGCCTGCGGGGATCGAGACATCTGCATCGCCGAATAGTCCCAGCACAGGCGCTTTGAGGTTTGTACGCAATAGATCGAAAATGGTTTGCATCCCGCCGCCGTAAAAAGTGCAAATTGCGTTTAAGGGGCGGCTGATGCCAAGGGTAAGTGACATGCGTCCACCAAAGCAGAAACCGACACTGCCGATTTTTCCATTGCAATCAGGGTGAGACATTAAAGCATCGAACAAGGATTGCAGGTCAAGATAAGCGTTGGGACCATATTTTTGTACGAGTTTCATGGCGGTATCGCCGTCGCCAAGCTGTGCAAGTTCGCCGTGATAAAGATCGGGCGCAAAGGCGAGATAACCTTCCTGGGCAAATCGGTCTGCGATGGATTTGGTTTGGGCATCCAATCCCCACCATTCCTGTATAACGATCACGGCAGGCCAGGGACCATTTCCATTGGGTGTTGCTATATAACCATTTACAGAACCAAGTTGAATTAGGTTGCTCATATATCCTCCTATCCTGCTGGTGTGGGGGTGGCGTCGCCAGTGGCGGGTTCAGGAGTTAATATGTCTTCACCAAATCCTCCAGTTTCATCAAAGAAACTGCCGCCATAACCGACGCTGCAAATACCAATATTGTCTTGAAGAATACAGCCATATAATGATCCGCTTGAAACCGTGCTTAATAAGGCTATAAGGTCTTCAGGCGTCTCTGCGAGCAGAGTTAATCTATTGCCATTCTTGTTTTCCTCGAAGAGCAGGATGCCGTTTCCTGCGCGGCCAATATCGCCAAAGTTCTTCAAGGTGATCGTGTCGCCTGATTCATCCAGACTGATATTAAATGGATTTATATAACTTGCCAGCTCTTCGGCATCTGCGAATGTGCCAAGTACTAAAACATCGCCATCGCGCGGGGTTTTGGTTGCAATTCGGATTTCAATTTCTGAGACCTTGAGTGCTGTTTGCAGCCCGCCGATCGCAGAGATGATCTCTGCGGTCAATTGGACCTCAGGCGCTGGATAAACTTGTAAAACGGATTGAGTAAAGAGGAATGGAAAATTCTCAAGCAATTTATTTTGTTTGCCTCCCAGGGTAAAGTCTGCGATATTGGCGATGAGCGTGGAGTTATCCAGCACGTTCTGATAGGGGGAGGAAAGGAATGTGAAGTCGCCGAACACGAGGACATTTCCATCTTCACTGAGCACTGCGCCACCCGAAGCTGGATCGTGCGCATCGTTGCTTGACGAAAGAGTTGCTTCTGTTCCTCGAAGCAGGACCTGCCCAGAGGGTGATTCGATCGAGTGCGTTCCATACAGGACAACTCGTTTCAGGTTCAAAGTCAGATCATTATTTTCAAAACTTTCAAAGAAGATATTCCTAAAATTGCCTTCATGTTCTTCGATATTGTAAAGGTAATCATTGTTGACCGAGATATCAAAAGCTGTCAATAAAGGGTTGACCAGATTTGTATCAGGGTAGGAGATGGTCGAGCCGCTAAAGAAATCAGTATATACCAGTCCGTGCGTGGCGTCGGTGAAGACCAGCAGCCTTCCACCGCGCTGCACGAATGCCTTGATAATGCGTATCTCGTCCGCGCTGAAAGCGGTGGATGGGGATATGACCGTGAGCGTGCTTGCATATTTCAGTTTGTATTCCAGCGAAGTGGCGTCTGAAATGTTTTCCACTTTTCCACCGCGTTTTTCAATGGCTTCCTGCAGGGACTTTACATCAGCAGGTTGATATTGGTTTGCATGTACCAGATCGAAGAGGATAATCCCATTTGTCTGCTCAATATTTGTGTTTACAGCAATATCCCCAATGGGAGGCTGGGAACTGATGAACGCTTGATAATCAGGCGTCGCGATCTTGCGCTGGTTTGGAAATCCGCGATAAAACATTAATCCGCGCGCCAGGATGGGGATGATGAAGGCTGCCAGTGCGATCCAATATAGATTCTTTTTCATGACAGCCTCTTATTGTTTTACCGGCAATTGCGGAATAAAGAGAAGGTACATGCCAGGTTTGGTTGGGTAGGGCAGGGTAATCCCTTCCGGACTTTGAATAAAGAATGGCGCTGCGGTGGAGCTTTGCAGTCCTGCCAGATGATACAGATCGACTGATCTGTAATTTGCGACGCGGGCCAGCTTCGCCGCCTTTTTTATTGCGTCATTTTCTGTGCCGAGTTCATCTGCGATTCCGAGTCGAACAGCATCGGTACCTGCCCAAATCTTTCCACTTAAAATAACTTCTTCTTCAATATTGAGTCTTTTCCCGCGCCCCAGCAGTACGGCTTGAAGAAATCCCTCTTTGATCATCTCTATCTGACGCATTTCAGCATCACGCGGCGAACCCCAAAGTTTATAAGGCCCGGTGGAGATGATATCTTCGAATATTACCGGGGCGGATGGCAGGTATCCGATCACACCAATATTTCCAACCAGTGAAGACGGCTTCGCGTAAATGTAATCGGTATTTACCGATAGATAATAAGCGCCGCTGGCTGACATGCCGTTCACAACTGTAACAACAGGTTTCTTGGCGCGCAGCCGTGAAAGCTCCATGTACACCGCTTCAGTGTCCACTACCGTTCCGCCGGGGCTGTCAAATGCCAATACCACTGCGCGAATTTCAGGGTTGTCGATTGCGTAATTGATCTGCGTGATCATCTCACGCGCAGTGAGAGGATAGATTGCATCATTGAGTTGAATAATTCCGATCACAGGCTGTGGAATGGCTGACGAGGCGATCAATCCCATCACAAGCGGAAGCGCGATCCATAATAACCAAATTCGGATTCTTTCCCATGTCAAGTCTGTTTGATTCATCATGACTCCTTTTTATGGCGCAGCCTAATCAGGATATACGAGATGGGGATGTTTGTCAATAAGGTTGTGTTTAGATATGAAGTATTGTATATTTGAAAAAAATATATTTCATGAGGAGATTCCCAAAATGCCCACACCAATCAAGGCCACAGTAAAAGTCGGAGCGAAACCGGCCGCGGCAAGTTCAGGTTCCATCGTCAGATTTTCAGATCAACTAACGAATTCGATTACAGATGTCGCCAAGATCATTGAACAGCACAAAGGGATGATTGATTCCATTCAAGAGATCGCGCTTGAATTAACGACCTCCATTGGCACGCTTCACACGCTCACTGTCAAGTATGCGCGTACAGCGAATCAGATATTGGATGTCCTTCTGCCCATCCTCAAGAACCTGCCGCTCATCCCAAAGAATGTAATGCAAATGCTGATCAACCTCGAAGTCACCACGCAAAAGATCATAGACAACGAGGCCGCCACATCCAGAACGATCACAGACGTTTCTGCGGGATTAAGGACCGGCGATGTGAATAGGATCCAGGGGCACGCGGGGCAGCTTCAGCTTGTAACGAAAACTCTGACAGACATGCTTCCCAAATAGGATGTGCGCGCTTCGTCTCTCTGAGGCTTGCTCTATGGTTCCAGACAATCTTTACCTTTGGGTTTTCAGGCATGGAAAAGGGAGATTTTGCTCACAGAAATCGTTGACAGGTGCGCCTTCCCGCATGTATAATAGCGTCCGCTAAATAACCCAGCTTCCCCGTGCTTCGGCGTAGAGTGTAAGTTCTCCGCAGGATACGCGGCGAAGTGATGACTGGAGAAAATAAATGAGAACAGCTATCGTTGAAAGTGGCGGCAAGCAATACCGCGCCGTCGAAGGTTCCACAATTGATGTGGATCGCCTCGCCCACGAAGTGGGTAAAAAATTTGACTTTGAACGTGTTCTGCTTATGGCAGACGGCGAAGTCGTAATGGTTGGTACGCCCACAGTTGGAGAGATTATCGTTTCTGCAACCGTGGTGGACCATATAAAAGGCCCCAAGGTCACCTCTTTCAAGTATCGTCCCAAGAAACGCATCCGTGTGAAGGGCGGTCATCGTCATTTCTACACACGCTTGATGATCGATTTCATTGGCAAAGCTGGTGAAGAGCGTAAGGTCGAGGCTAAGCAGGAAGTTGTCGCAGACGTTGCAAATGTCGAGACGACAGAAGAGCCGAAGGTCGAGAAGAAAAAGACTTCGACAAAGAAGTCCGCAGCAACCAAGAAGACTGAATAGAAGTATTGAGAGGTAGAAATGGCACATAAAACAGGTGGCGGATCAACCCGCAATGGTCGTGACAGCAATGCCCAACGTTTGGGTGTAAAGCGTTACGCCGGTCAATTTGTCCTTTCTGGCAATATTCTTGTTCGCCAACGCGGCACCAAGATTAAGCCAGGCATTAATGTTTTGGTTGGTAAAGACGATACTTTGTTCGCGATCGCGGACGGGATCGTCATGTTCGATGTAGTGCATGGACGCAAGCGCGTAAACATCGTCCCTGCTGAGGTGGAGTAACATGCAAGCAGAAATTCATCCTGTAGTTTACGACGCCAAGGTCACTTGCGCATCTTGTGGAAAATCATGGGTCACCACATCCACCAAGAAAGAATTACGTATTGACGTGTGCTCCAATTGTCATCCGTTCTTCACTGGTGAATCCGCCCGTATTATGGACATCGAAGGTCAGGTTGACCGCTTCTATAAGAAGCTCTCAGCCCGCCAGACTTACGTCGAACAGCAGAAGGCAAAAGAAGAAACTGCGAGTTCACCCGATCGTTCCATTGATGATCTCGAGCTTTCCCCGCGCGCAACCGATGCGCTCAAGAAGGCTGGCATCTTAAGCATTGGGCAGATCCTCGCCAAATTAGGCGAAGGTAATGCCGCCATGTTGGAGATCGCAGGTTTCGGTCAATCTTCTCTGACCGCCGTCAAGAAGAAATTGCGTTCGATGGACTTTGAAGTTCCAGAAGTTCCCGATCCTCCCAAACCGCCCAAGGCTCCCAAGGTTGTTGAAGCTGAAGTCGCTGAAACTCCTGAATCTGAAGCAGGCGAGTAGCTTTTTTTATTCGATACTTTGTCAGAGAACGATTTCTCAGGTAAACTAGACAGGCAGATGCAAACGCATCTGCCTGTTTTTATAATCCCAATACAACCCTTTCCAGTTGTGGGAGAGGGGGAGAGTTTGAATGAGACATACGCACGGTTCCATTGAAGTTGTCTGCGGGTCCATGTTCAGCGGCAAGACCGATGAACTCATCCGCAGACTTGTACGCGCTACGATCGCAAAGCAAAAAGTTCAAGTGTTCAAGCCTGCCATTGATATTCGTTATGCGGTCGAAAAAGTAGCGTCGCACACAGGCTCGACCTTTGACGCGATTCCTGTTGAGAGATCTGCAGAGATACGGTTAAAATTAGACTCAGATACAACGGTCGTTGGGATCGATGAGGCCCAGTTCTTCGACGATGAAGTGGTGGCGGTCGCCAAAGAATTGGCGGCGCGCGGCGTGCGCGTCATCGTGGCGGGCCTCGATACGGATTTTCGCGGCGAGCCGTTTGGTTCCATGCCGATCCTCATGGCTGAAGCGGAGAATGTGGCCAAGCTCCATGCGATCTGCATGGTGTGCGGTGATGACGCCTCGCGCACACAAAGATTGGTCAATGACAGGCCCGCTCGTTATGACGATCCTGTAGTCATTGTCGGCGCATCTGAAATGTACGAAGCACGCTGTAGACAACATCACGAAGTCCCGCGGTGAAATATGCAAAACTATAATGAATTTCTCTCAGAAATATTGATCGATTCTGACTCGCTGCAGGCGCGCATCAAGGAACTTGGCGCGCAGATTAGCCTGGATTATCCCGACGGCAATCTTATGCTCATCTGCATCCTACGCGGCGGTGTGCCATTCATGGTTGACCTCAGCCGCAGCATTACGGTTCCGCACATGATGGATTTTATGGCTGTCTCATCGTATGGCGTAGGCAAACGCGAATCAACCGGCTCAGCGCGGGTCACGCTAGATCTGCAAACCGATATCCGTTCAATGAATGTGCTGCTAGTTGAAGATATTGTAGACAGCGGACATACGATCTCAGCGGTTCTTCAAATGCTTGAAACACGCCAGCCCAAGAGTCTCAAAGTCTGCGCCTTGTTGGATAAGCCCGAGCGCCGTGAGGCGGCCGTCCCAATCGATTACCTCGGCTTTAGCATTCCAAATAAATTTGTGTTTGGGTACGGTCTTGATCTCGATGAATACCATCGCAACCTGCCTTTCATTGGCGTTGTTGATCTGGATAAATACAAACCCGCCCATTAATATTATTTTCCCGGCGATTGAAATGAATGATGAAACTCCCAAATCTCATTCGCCCTACACAGGCCGCTGGGTGGCTCGTGTTAATGGCAGGATAATTGCGCAAGGTGGAACCCCTGAACAGGCTTTACGCGCTTCCCAACACAGCCGTTTTAAAGAAAAACCAGAGATCATTTTTATGCCTGCCTCTTTTACGCTCTCGCCGTTGCTTGAAAAGATCATGGATGCCCTGCCTGCTGACCAGGAGATCTACCTCGTCGGCGGCGCGGTGCGTGACTTATTAACTTCTCGCTTCTCGCCCGACCTTGATTTTGCTGTGCCTTCGAATGGCATTTCTCTGGCTCGAAAAGTTGCCAACAGCCTTCACGCGTCTTTTGTCCCTTTGGATGAAGAACGGGATACAGGCCGGGTTGTCGTGATCGATGAAAGTGGAGCACAAACCTTTCTTGATTTTGCAACCTATCGTGGTGCAACTCTTGACGAAGATTTGCGCGCCCGTGATTTCACCATTAATGCCCTTGCCTATAATCTGCGCGATGGAACGATCTTTGATCCGCTTGAGGGCGGTAACGATCTGCGTAAGAAATTGATCCGCGCTTGTTCGAACACATCGTTATCTGACGATCCCGTCCGAATCTTGCGCGCCATCCGTCAGGCTGCTGCGTTCGGTTTTCATATTGACAGGAATACACGCGAATTAATGAAGCAGGCTGCGAGCGAGCTGGTGCGTGTTTCGCCTGAACGTCTGCGAGATGAAGTTTTCAAGATCCTCAAAGGTCCCAAACCAGACGCAGCCATTCGCGCGCTTGAAATGCTTGGCGTCTTATCGCATTTAATGCCAGAACTTCTCGCCATGAAGGGCGTGGCTCAATCCGAGCCGCACGTGTATGAAGTTTGGACGCATACGCTTGCCGTCCTCGATTATCTTGACCAGATCATTTCTGCCCTGCGTGTAGGATACGATGCCGAGAAAACAAATGACATGTTCACAGGTCTGCTTACTTTGCGGTTGGGGCGCTATCGTGGGCAGATCGCTGAACATTTTTCCAAATCGCTCAATGTGGATCGTTCCATGCGTTCCCTGCTTTTTTTTGCAGCCTTGTATCACGATGTCAGCAAGCCTGACACGAAGACGGTCGAGGAATCAGGGCGCATTCGTTTCTTTGAACACGATCTCAAGGGCGTGGAAATCGCTGCTCAGCGGGCGCGTTCTTTCAACCTGAGCAATGATGAGATCGAACGATTACAGGCAATCATCAAGAATCATATGCGTATCCATTTCTTTGCAGATCGCCTGGAGAAGGAAAAGCAGGAACCATCGCGTAAGGCTATTTATCGTTTCTTCCGGGATAGTGGGGAAGCGGGGATTGATCTGATCTTATTGGGGCTGGCTGACGTGCGCGGGACGCGCGCCCACTCACTGACCATTGAAACCTGGAATATATATTTGGATGTCGCGCGGATCCTGCTTGAGAATTATTGGGAACGTCCGCAGGAAGCTGTCGCGCCCCCTCGTCTGATCGACGGGAATGAACTCATGAAAGAATTGAGCTTAAAACCTGGCCCGTTGGTTGGTCAACTATTGGAAGCGATCCGCGAAAATCAAGCGGCAGGGAAGATCGAGGATCGTGAACAGGCTTTGGTTTTTGCACGCGAAGAATTAACGAAAGGACTTAATGGTGAAGTATGAATCTCGTATTCTTTGATCTGGAATCACAAAATCTATTTGAAGATGTAGGCGGTAGAGAGAATATCGCGCAACTTAAGGTTGCCTGCGGCGTAACATGGTCTACTCAGAAAAATGAATTCTCAGTGTACTGGGAAAAGGATATCCCTGCTCTAATTGAAGAATTAAAATCCGCAACCAGAGTCGTCGGGTTTAACTTGCGCGGATTTGATTATCTGGTGCTTCAACCATACGCGCCCGATATGCGCTTCGCCTCCATCCCGACTCTTGACCTGTACCTCGACCTGCAAAAGATCCTTGGCTTTAGTATCGGTCTTGACTCGATTGCCAGCGCCAGTCTCGGCGCAGCCAAAACCGCGGATGGTGTGAAGTCTGTGGAATGGTTCCGCGCAGGAGAATTGGATAAGGTTGCCGAATACTGCAAAGCGGATGTGGATATCACGCGCCGAGTGTACGAGTTTGGCCGTGATAATGGCTTCATCTATTATCGATCAAAGCTGGGCAGTAAATTAAAAGTGGCTGTGAAATGGAAATAGGTAAACGAATGAATACTCTGCTTGTAGATGGGTTCAATCTGGCTTATACACGCCGTGGTAAAGGAAATCCGCTTATGCTTGTGCATGGCTATCCCTTGGATTCAAGTATATGGAATGATCTGACGCCTTTGTTGGAAAAAGATTTTGATCTTATCTCGCCAGACCTGCGTGGATTTGGTCAATCTACCACAACACCATCAGGATATACGATCTCAGATATGGCGGATGATTTTGTTGGCTTATTGGATCATCTGGGTATTGAGAAAGCCATATTGGCAGGACATTCAATGGGCGGTTATATCTCACTGGCTTTTGCCAGGAAATATCCCCAGCGTGTTAGCGGATTAGCTTTGATCGCCTCGCAAGCTGGAGCAGATACTCCCGAAGGAAAAGAACGCAGGTACAAAACCGCCGCCGAAGTGGATGAAAAAGGCGTGGGCAGTGTTGCTGACTCTATGACCCCAAAATTATCGAATGAAACAGGCGTGAGGGCGTTCGTACGAGAATTGATCGGACGGCAAAGCAGGCAGGCTGTGACTGGCGCGCTTAAGGCCATGGCAGAGCGTGAAGATTCAATGCCCATTCTTCCATCATTCGGGTTTCCATTGGTCCTTATTCATGGTGATTCTGATCAGCTGATTCCAATTGAGCGCGCAATGGATATAGTGTCAGTAAAGCCATCTGCCAAGTTGTTTGAATTGAAAGGCGCGGGTCACATGCCGATGATGGAATTCCCACGGCAGGTTGCTGATGGGTTGATGCACTTTATGAGATGAAATTGGGATTAATTTAGAAATGACCCGCCGTTTTTTTTTATCAGCGACGGGTCATTTTATTTGAAACACGAGCAGATTTGTAGTTAAGGAAGAAGCGAGTGTGAATGCGTGACAAGTTGAGAGTTATTATTCAAATTTAAATTATTGACCAGGTCGGATTGCCTGACCATCTTCCGTATGTGTGCGACGAGTACGCCGCTTGGGACTGGCTTTACGAGAAAATCATCTGCGCCCGCGTCCAATACACTGGCTACAATGCTTGGATCGTTTACCGCTGAAAGGATGAGGATGGGAATGTTGCTAAACACTCGAATGGACTTGCACACCTGCCAGCCATCCTGATCTGGCATCATCAGGTCAAGCAATACTACATCCGGCATTTTTTCTGCTGTCAAGCGAATTCCCTCTGTGCCAAAATTGGTTGTAATTACTTCAAAGCCATGTGTTCTGAGCAACATACCCATTAACTCGGTAATGGCCACGTCATCATCAATTACAAGTATTTTTGTAGGCATATTTTTTCCTATTCTTTATTATCCTTGATTTGTTTACCATTCAACTTTGCAATGAGTTTACAGATTGAATATTTTTTGGTGATGTTTGTCAGTTGTCATTTTTGTTATTTTTGGTAGAATACTTCAGCGTTTTCGTGAAAATCATTACATATAGGAGTTACTATGAATAAGTGGGTTTATCTCTTTAACGAAGTTAAAGAAGTCGAGAAAGTTTCCCGTGGTTCGTGGGACAGTGTCAAAAGCCTTGTAGGTGGTAAGGGCGCAGGTTTGATGGATATGACTCGCGCGGGCGTTCCTGTCCCGCCGTTTTTTACCGTGACAACCGAAGCTTGTAACGCGTACCAGAAAGCAAATAAGTTTCCCGCTGGGATGTGGGATCAGGAATTGAAGGCGCTCAAAGCCATTGAAAAAGCGACTGGCAAAAAATTTGGCGATGCCAAGAATCCGCTTTTGGTTTCCTGCCGCTCCGGCGCGAAGTTCTCGATGCCGGGTATGATGGATACGATCCTCAATATCGGCCTGACCGATAAAGTGGCGGAAGGCATGGTAAAGGCGACGGGCAATACGCGTTTTGTATATGACTCATATCGCCGCTTGATCGAGATGTTCGGTTCCGTTGTGATGGACACGGGCGATGAAGTCTTTGAACATGCGCTCGAATCTTATAAAGCTGAAAAAGGCTACAAAAACGATACTGATATGCAAGCCGAAGATTGGGTGGCGATCGTTGAAAAATTCAAGGTCGCTTACAAGTCCAAGACCGGCGAAGACTTCCCGCAGGATCCGTTCAAACAGTTGGAACTTTCCACAGAAGCTGTGTTCAGATCATGGAACGGCAAACGCGCTGTAGATTATCGCAACAAGGAAAAAATTTCACACACGCTTGGAACCGCAGTTAATATCTGCACAATGGCGTTTGGCAATATGGGCGATGACTCTGCGACTGGTGTGGCGTTCACACGTAATCCCTCCACAGGCGATAGCTTGATGATGGGTGAGTATCTTATCAACGCGCAGGGTGAAGATGTGGTAGCGGGTATTCGCAATGCGGACCCGATCCAAAATCTTGTCAACCAGATGCCCAAGGCGTACAAGCAATTCATGGACATCACCGCGAAACTCGAAAAGCATTATCACGATATGCAGGATGTTGAGTTCACCATTGAGCGCGGCAAACTGTGGATGCTCCAGACCCGCATCGGTAAGCGCACTGCCAAGGCTGCCGTTAAGATGGCTGTCGATATGGCCAATGAAAAACTCATCACCAAGGAAGAAGCGGTCAAACGCGTGACTCCTGAAAACGTGGATGCTCTGCTTCACCCGCAGTTCGATGACTCTGCGATGAATCAGGCCGAGAAGGATGGTCATTTTGTCGCGAAGGGTGTCAATGCTTCCCCAGGCGCGGCTGTTGGTCAGATCTACTTTGATGCCGATATGGCTGAGAAGATGGCTAAGGAAGGCAAACAGGACACCATCATGGTGCGTCCGTTCACCAAGCCTGATGATGTGCATGGCATGATCGCCTCAAAGGGCGTATTAACCAGCGAGGGCGGAGCAACTTCCCATGCGGCAGTTGTTGCGCGTCAGTTTGGCATCCCCTGCGTGGTGGGCGCATCCGCGATCAAGATCGATCTCGAAAAACGGGTGATGAATGTTGGAGAGATCACTCTCAAAGAAGGCGATTGGATCTCTGTAGATGGCACGACTGGTAAAGTGTTTGCAGGAAAGATCCCGACCTCAGAGCCGAGCCTCGAAGAACAGACCGACCTGCTGACCCTGCTCAATTGGGCTGATGAAATTTCTGCGCGCAAGAATATTCGCTCTGCACCAAATGGCGGACCGACACGCGGTTTGCAAGTTTGGGCGAATGCAGATTACCCGAAGGATGCGCGCCGCGCCCGCTCTTATGGCGCTGTTGGTATCGGTCTCTGCCGTACCGAGCACATGTTCTTTGAGCCCGAGCGTTTACCCATCGTTCAGGAAATGATCCTCTCGGAGACCAGCGACGGACGTACTGCCGCGCTCAACAAACTTCTGCCGACCCAGCGCAAGGATTTTGACGGCCTCTTTGAAGCGATGGATGGTTACCCGGTGATCATCCGCTTGATCGACCCGCCGTTGCATGAATTCATGCCCGATGAAGAAGCCTTGCTCGAAGAAGTCATCACAATGCGCGTCAAGGGTCAGACCGATGGTTTGAAGGCAAAGGAAGATTTGCTTGAGTCCATCAAGGGAATGCACGAATCGAATCCGATGATGGGTTTGCGCGGTGTGCGTTTGAGCATCGTCATGCCTGAGATCGTCGAGATGCAGGTGCGCGCCATCTTTGAAGCCGCCGCTGACTGCACCCTGCGTGGAATTGTTGTGAAGCCCGAAGTCATGATCCCGCTCACAGGCACGGTCAAGGAACTGGAATGGATCCAGCCCCGTCTGCTGCGCATCGCTTCGGCTGTCATGGCTGAAAAGAAGATCAAATTCGAATATAAATTCGGTACGATGATCGAAATTCCTCGCGCCGCAGTGACCGCACAGGAAGTGGCGAAACAGGCCGAGTTCTTCTCCTTCGGCACCAACGACCTCACACAAATGACCTATGGTTATTCACGCGACGATGCCGAGCGCAACTTCCTCATCACCTATCAAGAGCAGGGTATTCTCGGCACGAATCCTTTCCAAACGATCGACCGTGAAGGCGTTGGCAAGCTCATGCAATGGGCTATTGACGAAGGCCGCAAGACCCGCCCGAACCTTGAAGTGGGTATCTGCGGTGAACATGGCGGCGATCCTAATTCAATTGAATGGTGTCATATGATCGGTAATAACTACGTATCATGTTCCCCGTTCCGTGTGCCGATCGCGCGTTTGGCTGCGGCTCATGCAGCGTTGAAGCATCAACCAGTCGTTGCAAAGAAAGCTGTTGCTAAAAAGGCTGTCGCGAAGAAGGTTGTAACATCGTCCCCGAAGGGGAAGAAAGTTGCAAAGAAGAAGTAATTAGACAAACCGCAAGAAGACCTGATTTCCCAAGAGTCTTCCGCGTTTGGTAAGCCTGTAAACCACCGAGGTCTTCAAGACCTCGGTGGTTTTGATTTCAAGCAGCCCATTATTGACAAGCTCTTCAATTTCCTTTGGATAGACATCCAAAAGCCCCCTTCCGAATCTTAATCTGAAATCTGATTCTGCTACCCCGGCATTCGTTAGCCTGAGATTGTTCAGCATGTACTCAGACATGTCATCTTTCAATGATTGTTTGTGCTGGTTGACGGTGGCGGGGGAGAGAGGGAAAGGATGAATGATGAATGATGAAGGATGAATTAGGCGCTCGATGTAGGTTTTGATCCGCAATGCGTTTGAGTATCGGTAGCCATTAGCGTATCCGTGAGCGCCTGCGCCGAAGGCGAGGTAGGGGAGGGAGTGCCAGTATTGGAGGTTATGGCGGCAAACAAATGAGGAATGAGGAATGAGGAATGAGGAATTTGATTCCGCATTCTGCGTTCTGTTTTCTGCAGTTGCTTTTGCCCAATTTGATATTTCATAATGCACATACCCCTTGCTTTCCAAAAACTCTTCCGCGTATTCGTACATTTCGGCGGCGAGATCGGGGTCGGGGAGGGGGAGCAGGCCTTTGGATGACCAACGTCCAAAGGGAGTGCCGTGTTCGAGAGTCAGCGCGTAGGCAGAGATGTGTTCGGGGTGAAGGTCAATGGTGCGTTGGAGGGTGGTCTGCCATGAAGCAGGAGTTTGCTCGGGGAGGCCGTAAATAAGATCGAGGTTGAGATTGTCGAAGCCTGCTTTTCGAGCGGTGGACACGGCTTCAATGACGGTGAAAAAATCGTGGATGCGTTCGAGCATGCGCAGTTCTTCTGTGTTGGCAGATTGCACGCCGAAGCTGATACGGTTGATGCCCGCCTCGCGAATTGTCTTTAATTTTTCGGGGGAGATCGTGCCTGGGTTTGCTTCGATGCTGACCTCCGCGTCAGGGGTAAATGTAAAGGCGGAGCGCAATGCCTGTAGTATCGAATCAAATTGCGGCGCGGAAAGAAGCGAAGGAGTCCCGCCTCCGAAGAAGACGGTGTGGATGTTCATCTGCTCGGCACGCTGTCCAACAAATTCGATCTCATTGATTAAAGCTTGTACGTATGCGGGTATCGAATCTTCCTGGCCTGCGTAGGTGTTGAAGTCGCAGTAGGCACAGCGGTGTTTGCAGAAGGGGATGTGGATGTAAATTGAGGTGTTAGGGTTTGTCATGGCGGGGAAGGCCAATGATAAGGGCAAGAGGGCCAAGTAACAAGAGCCAGATGGCGATGCCCAAACCAAAATGATCTGCAAGCAGGCCAACGAAAAGCGGAAGAAGTTTTGCGATTGGCGTCGTGACCGATTCAATTGCCATAATGCTGGCGCTTTGCCCGGGCAGTGTGGAATACAAATTGCCTTTCAAAATGGGATACCAGCCTGTGTTGAAAATATTGATGAAGACGATCGCGATAAGCTTGGGTATGAAGTCTGGAATGAGCAAAAAAATTGAAAACGCTAATAATTCAATCGTCGCAGTTCTGCGAAGGAATTTCATGCTGTCCGGCTGGCGGTCAATAAATGGGATGAAGATAAAGTCGGTCAGCATACCCATTGTGAGCCAAACAGTCACTGCGATGCCCGCCTGCGTTGGGGTGGCCTGTGCGACATCTACAAAGTAGAGTGCGAGGAATCCAAGGAACACATCAAGCATAAGATCGGACGCTTCAAGCAGCAGCAGCCAGCGCCAGACTTCGCGACGTTTGAGTGCAGAGAGGGTGGAACGAAATCCATCGAATACACTTTTGAAACTTGGCAGGTAGGAGATGGATTTATCATCAAGCGGGACGAGGCGAAATGCGGCGAGCAGGCAAAGTGCTGAAACCGCCGCTGCGAGGGCATACGCTCCGCGCCAACCGAGACCAAAATAGACAAACAAGCCAAGTAGGATCGGACCAAATACATTTCCAAGCGAGCCTGCGGATGTCCAGCGCGCCATGTTTTGTGCGTGACGCTCGGGAGCAGAGTCCATTAGTGCGGCTTGTGACAGGCTGACAAACGCGCCAGATGCGGGAAAGAAAATGATGAACGCGATCAACAAAGGGGTAAAGCTTTTGCTGCTGGTTGTGAGTATCAGCGAGAATGTGAAGAAAACTCCACCGCCGAGGATGAGCAGGCGGCGCTTCCACACATCACCGAGAATGCCGAGGAAGGGTTCAATGAAGGCGGCGATGATTCCAGGCACGCTTAGCAGCAGGCCGATCTGAGTGTAGGTCAGGTCAAGGTCTGTGCGGATGAACGGCCAGGCAGTTTCTCCGAGACCGAAGACCAGCTCGTCAAGGAATTCGATGAGGAGATAAATATAGCTCATATTCCAAAAAGAATATTATTGAGAATTCGCGTCCGAAAACAGAATGAGATTTGAAGCACCATTAATAAAATATCTATCCATATTTTGGTTTTCATGATCAAGCAAGGAAAAATTGTACTTGTATTTGTATTCTGATTTGGGGATGTCCATCAGATCTAATATGGTGGGGAATATGTTGCTGTGTGATGCCTTATAGGAAGTGTCCGGTGCCTTGCTAAGGTCACCAAAGATAAGCAATGGAACAGATGCTTCTATAGTCGAAGAATTACAATGTGACCAGGTCATGCCATTTTCAAATAAAGTCTGCGCGTGGTCGGACGTGTAAATATACAAGGTGTTTCGATAGGATTTTACATCCGTCAGTAATTCTCTAAAAAAGCCATCTACACTATATTTAACTCCGTTATCGTAAGGGTTGGGAACCAGATCAGGAAACTCTATATAATTCTGGCCGGGAGGTAATGGGGTCCAGATTGTTGCAGCTTGCGGATATGAATCTTCATACATGAAATGAACACCTCGTTTGTTCAAGACAATGAAATTACCAGTGGAGGTCCCTACGGTCTCCTTGATAATATTAGCCGCGTTTATATCAGCATCGGGAGTGATACCGAGGGAGCTGATGTTTATCCATTCGATCCACTCGGTATCAACTGGCGATAATCCATTCCAAAAATAATTGGTTTGGGCATCTAAATAATAGGATTTATATCCTGCAGATCGGGCATATTGAAAAATGGTTGGTGCGTGAGCAACATCTTTAATATTGTTTTGAGATGGAATTATTCCTGTGATTAAGAGTTGATTGGAAAGCTGGCTGCACGTTGCTCCGCTGGAAATGATTCCCCATGAATAAACCTTCTCTTGCTTTTTTAGTTCATCCAGCCATGGAGTTGTCTCGCGTGAGTACCCATTGATGCTTAAGTGGTCACCTCTGATCCCTTCATCGATGATTAGAACGATATTTTGTTTTGGCACGGTTTGTGAATGATAGGATAAGGTATCTCTTGAGACGGGATTAATGCCATCGACAAGATAAACCGATAGACTGTGCAGGCTTTCAGAGAATGAAGTGCCTGCACTAAAAGTAATCCCAGAATGTGAGGTTAAGACAGTTAGTATAAAGATGGCAATCAGAGAAAATGAGAATTCTTTCCAGCCCGAATATTTATAACCGCGAAATATATAAAGAATGATGAGATAGGGTATACCGATAAACAATCCATACCAGCTGAAATAGAGCTTATAACTATCCACCCAGGCTTGCGTGGAAGTAATTCCCAGAAGTGCAATGTCAGTGGGTTGGATTAGTCGATGAAGCACATTCCAATAACCATATTGAATGAAGACACCTAAAGCAAAAATAACGCCATAGAGAATGCGATACGCTGTTTTAGCCCGTAATGACCACCAGAACCAGTGTATATTCAGGAATAGCCCTGAGATCAATGTAAATAACCATATAAGATAGGCTGTTGCTCCTTTTTCCCGGGCGAATGCCATAAATCTTGTGTTTGGCTCATTAAAAAACAATTCCTCGAATATGAAAAGCGCAAGTGTGGCAAATACAGATATCAAGAAAATTAATCGGGTTTGATATTTATTGCGAAACATTATTTCATCCTATTTTTTTTATTTTTACTATGATATTTATGAACCGGTATTTACAAGGCGTGCTCGAATGATTAAAACAGGCGGAATCTCGCTGAATTTTCCACCCCAACCAAGTGGATGTGTTTGTGGAACTTCAGGCGGGAATGCGCGTTCTTCGAAGCCGTCGAGGATGAATCCATTTTTGAAACCTAGATTTAGATAGTATTGCAGCGGACGGTCAAAATAGACCTGCGGCTTGGGCTGGCTCCGAAGGGCAAGTCCGCGCTGGTGATGTGGAGTCATATAACGCGAGACTTTGATAGAGTACACGGTATTGATCTCGCCATTGTCAAACTCCTCGACGATATGCAATGCCGACGCATTGTTGAATGCGGGATGTGTGATGCTGAAAACAAAAGTTCCGTTTAGTTTTAGCAATTTTGGCAGGGTGCGGAATAACGGCTCAATATCCGCCATGTCAAATAAGGCCATATTGGAAAGGGCGGAATCGAATCGGTTTTCGCCGAGAGAGAGGAGTTGATTTTCATCTGTGGCATCAATAACGTGATACTGGATTTGTGAAGCAAAATCAGCAGTTCGGGTTTTGGCATATTCGATTAATGTGGAGGAGAAGTCAAAGGCGGTGACCTGCGCTCCAAGTTCAGCCAGCCTTCCCGTGGTCAGTCCGTTTCCGCAGGCAATATCCAGGATGCGCGAATCAGGTTTCATGTCAAGGAGCGATTTGAGAGCGGGCCAGCACAGGATATTGAAGAAATCATTTCCATCAACTCCCATGCGTTTATCCCAAACTTCTGCATTCGCTTCCCATGCTTTTCGGGTTTGATTGTTCAAAGTCCTTAAATCTTTTTTCATTGATAAAACCTCTTAATTGATTTAATTGGGACTCAGGAATTTAATGATTAAATTTTATCATTTGTAAAAAAACAGAAACACGATTCATTGTTTTGAAGCAAAGAATAGGGGGTATCTGTAAGGTCGTGGAGCAGTTTTGTCATGCTATACTCGCAAAAAATACGACATAACGCATCAGATTGTAGAAAGAGTAGTGGAGAGTATTATGTTTGAATGGAATAACGCAATGGCGACTGGTGCAATGGAAATTGACGATCAACATCGTGAATTGATTAATAAGTTTAATGAACTGGTGGAGGCTGAAGCCGGCGGGGCGGATAGAAACACCATCGGCGGGATTTTGGATTTTCTTCAGTATTACGCGGAGTGGCATTTCAACACGGAAGAATGGATCATGAATCAAAATCAGTGCTTTGTTGCGGAAGAGAATAAAAAAGCTCACGATGAATATAGGGTGAAATTTGGAAAACTGTATGATCAATGGAAAAATTCAACAGACTCAGATAATCAAGTTCTGCACCATACCATCGTTGAACTCGCCCGCTGGATCGTAAATCACATCTTGACTGTGGATATTCAACTCCATGAGCATATGAAGTAAGCAAATAATCGAATTGGTACAGGATGCCAATAATGAGCGCAAGTCGGAACCTTGCGCTCATTATATTTAATTCTTCTGTCCAAATTTCCATTAACAGAGTTAGAATCGATGGTGAAGGAGCCAAAATGAAAAAGCTTCCCATTTTACTGATATTAATACTGTCCATTTTTTCATGGGGATTCGGGGCCTCACTTGCCGTACCTGGCAAAGAAGCCAAAATTAACTTCGAGAAAAGGTCGAATCTGGTTGTTTTTACCCAACTGAATCTTTATCCCAATATTGAAACTATTGGTGTTGCTGTCACTGGGACTGGACTTCCGAAAAAAGCTGACCTGTTGTATCGCCAGAGCGGTGAATCTGTTTGGCGTAGCGGACATGCGCTCGTGCGTATTGACGATGGCCGCCTGATGGGCAGTTTGTTTGGACTCTCTCCATTGACATCTTATGATGTGAAAGTGCTGGATGGAACAGTGGAGATTAGCGGCACAATTACCACACAGGCAAATGATCTGTCATTCACTCCCACGGCTGTGATACATGTCAATGATGATGCGCCTTCCGGCGGCGACGGCTCGATCTTTGCGCCGTTTCGAACCATTCAAGAAGGTGTAAATAAGGCTGTTCCTGGCGCACAAGTTTTGGTGGCAGATGGTATTTATCGCGAGATGGTAACTTTTCCAGCTTCAGGCACTGCTAATAATTGGATTCAAGTCAAGGCGGAGGGGAGCGGCGCGATCCTGGATGGGTCCGAGACGCTCACGGGGAACGCATGGACACAATACGAAGGCAAGACGCGGGTCTGGCAAAGGAATATCGGTGCACAACTTGGATACCTCGCCCGCGACGGGAACCGTTTTTACAATTACGATTCCCTTTCAATGTTGTTCTCGTCGACCGGGCATGGCAATACAAGCATGACGGAGGGTTGGTATCTTGACCCAAATACTTTTATTTTATATATCCGCAGTTCGGACGATCCTTCGAACCATACTTGGCAAGTTCCACGACAATTGCATGCATTTGACGTGAACAGCCGTGATTGGATCTGGATCGAAGGCTTTGAAATGCGATATTACAATAGGTGTGGCGTATGTACTCTGAATGCGTCTCATCTGGTAGTGCGCAAAAATAAAATCCACAATATGCAATTAGGCGTCTATTTCAACTGGACTGGGAATGAGAATCAAGGAAATGATACGCGTGTCGAGTATAACGAGATCTATGACCCCGCAGTGAATGAATGGCCCTGGAAGGCGGTCAAAGGCAGTTCAATGGAGGGGACCGCGATCGTTGTAAGAGGCCGAACCGGGGCGATCGTGCGTAATAACGATATTCATAATTTTTTCAACGGCATATATACAGGTTCTTCCGGTGCGCTCGAAAATTCCGCGCTTGCTTTTGATGCGGATATTTACAATAACTACATTCACCAGATCAGTGATGATGCTCTGGAACCGGAAGGCGCATGTATAAATCATCGTTTTCGAAATAACACCATTGATTCGGCTTTTGTTGGTGTTTCACTCGCCCCGATCACGATGGGGCCGGTTTGGATTCTGCGCTCGACCATCACAAACTATACCGGCATGGCCGTTAAATGGGATAGAGATTCCGACGGCATAGTATTTATCTACCATAACACCGCCTGGACAAATGCAGGTAATGTGGACGCGGTTTTTTTGATCAGCCCCGTATACAATGCCGTTATGCGTAACAATATCTTTAGCAGTACGGCGTATTCCATTAATGCTGTCCCTTCGGGTTCAAGTGGGCATGATTGGAATTATGACAATTGGTACACAACTCGTACAGCTGATGTCAATCATTTTAAGTGGGCGAATATCTTGTATAGTTCCGTCACGAAATTTTGTACAGCGAGTGGGCTTGAATGTAATGGGTATGAAGTTGCACCGGGTTTGACCAACCCTGCCAGCGGTGATTTCACGTTGCTTTTATCTAGCTTAAATATTGATAAGGGGATTGTCATTCCTGGAATTAATGATCAGTTTTCAGGTAAGGCTCCGGCTGTAGGTGCGTTCGAACGGGCGGTTGATCCTCCCCCCATGGTGATATCTATCGTCCGTGCAGATGCGACGCCGATTGGGGCTGCCGAAGTGAAATTCACGGTCACATTTTCAGAATCGGTGAGTGGGGTTGATGCTGCCGATTTTTTGATTGTCACCAGCCCGGCCATCGTAGGAACTTCCATCACGAGTGTAATTCCTGAAACTGTTACAACATATAGGGTTGGTGTTAATACTGGTTTTGGGGATGGGACGCTCCGATTAGATCTGATGGATAATGATTCTATCGCGGATATGGTGAATAACCCTTTGGGTGGGGTGGGAGCCGGAAACGGTAATTTCACTTCCGGAGATTTGTATGCCATCGAAAAAACCATTCCAACCGTTGCTAACATAGCGCTCGTTGAACCACATATCAATGGCGCTGATATTTTGCATTTTTCAGTCATCTTCTCTAAAGACGTCAGCGGTGTGGATGCGGGAGATTTTGGTTTGTTCACGAATGGCGGAATTCTTAATGCGACTATCTCTGAGGTAAGTGGTGCAGGGGCTGTTTACAATGTTTCGGTTAATACCGGCACGGGTGATGGAACACTGCGTCTGGATCTTTTGGATAACGATAGCATTGTGGATACCTGACAAATCCGCTTGGCGGGGTGGGAGCAGGTAATGGGACCTTTATCAGCGGTGGAGTGTATACGATCGATAAGACCGCGCCGGTAGCTATCAGCATTTTACGCGCCGACCCCAACCCGGCTTCTGGTAACACAGTGCGTTATATGGTGACTTTCTCTGAGACCGTCAGCGGTTTGGATTCCGGGGATTTTATGCCGGTCATGACTGATGGTCTGACCGGCGCATCCGTCCAAGCCGTGAGTGGAACTGGCAATTCTTACATAGCCTCTGTCGCTGTCGGGAGCGGAATTGGCAATCTTCGTCTCGACCTCGTAGATAATGACAGCGTTCTGGATGCCTCAGGTAAACCGTTGGGCGGATCTGGGGTCGGTAATGCCAATTTTACTTTGGGAGAAATGTACACAGTCTACAGACCCCCAGTCACCATAGTAAGCGGCGTCTTCAACTCCAATGCCGCAAACGACGGGTGGATACTTGAATCAAATGAAAATACCAATAAAGGTGGTACAAAAAACTCCAATGCAGCTACATTTATCCTCGGCGATGACGCTCGTGACCGTATGTATCGTGCTATTTTACAATTTCCTACCGGCGGCCTGCCCGACAATGCGGTCATTGACCAGGTCATCCTAATGATCAAGAGACAGGGGAATCTCGGTACAGACCCGTTCAACACACACAAGAATATCTCACTGGATATTCGTAAAGGCGCTTTTGGCAGTTTTGGTCCATTTAGCATCGGCGCTTTGCAGATTTCAGATTTCCAGGCCCCTGCTGATGCATATTCGATCGGCATTATGCAAGGCAACCCGGTTGGAGGTTGGTATTGGTCTGTATTGGATAGTAGCGCTTTTCCGTTCATAAATCTGATTGGAGAGACGCAGATCCGTCTCGGTTTTCAGATCGACGATAACGATGATCGAAATAACGATTACTTGATGTTCTTCTCCGGAAATGCAAAAAACGCAGCCGATCGTCCACAATTACTTGTCAAGTATTATCTGCCGTAATAAAAAATCTGTACGCTAAAAGAAAAAATTCCAGTTGCCCATAAAGGAGAGAAATAAATTTTATGCCGGGATTCGCCAATCGTATGGCTTATATGCAATCAACAGCGGATGTGATCCGATATCTATTTGAATCGATGACCGACCCGGATACCATCTCCTTTGGCGGGGGCGCTCCGGCAAAAGAGGCGCTTCCGGTGGAGTTGATCCACAGTATTGCCAATGAAGTGCTTACAAGGGACCGTCGCGGGGTCCAGGCTCTCCAATACGGGAATCCCATCGGCATTCCAGACCTTCGTCAGGCCGCCATAGACCGGCTTTTGCTCCCCAAAGGACTTCAAGCTGACATGGAAAATGTCATGATTGTATCCGGCGGCATGGAAAACATGAATCTGGTCAGTAATTTATATCTGGAACCAGGCGATGTTGTTTTGGTCGAGTCGCCCACCTTTGTTCAAGCTGTTCAGGTTTTTAGGATGTTCGAAGCCCAATGTATCGCCTGTGAGACAGATAACGAAGGATTGGTCATTGAAGATGTGGAAGCAAAGATCAAACAGCATCATCCCAGAATGATCTATGTAATTCCCACTTTTCAGAATCCTTCCGGGCGGACAACAAGTTTGGAACGGCGCAAGGCTCTTGCGGAATTGGGCAGCCGCTATGATATTGTCATTTTAGAAGATGATCCCTACAGCGAGATGCGATATAGCGGAGATGTATTGCCGCCAATTAAGTACTTTGATCAGACCGGTAATACGATTTATGCCAACAGCTTCTCTAAGATTTTTTCACCGGGCTCGCGCTTGGGTTTTGTATATGCGGAGAAGGAGATCATCAAAAAATTCTATGATGCCAAAACTGCCACCAATTCACACACAAATGTAGTCACCCAGATCCTATGTGCTGAGTTCTTCAACCGCGGGTTGTTCGAGCCGCACCTGAAATTGATTCGAGACATTCATCGTGAGCGCCGCGATGTGATGATGGACTGCATCAAGTCCATGCTGCCTGAAAGGCTGAACTATGTTTACCCGGACGGCGGCTTGTTCACCTGGGTTGAATTGCCTGCGCATGTGGATACAACTTCCATGCTGGAAGAGGCAAAACAGCATAAAGTTGCCTATATGCCGGGCAGGGAATTCTTTGTGGAAGGACAGCCCATCCACAACAACTGTATGAGAGTTAGCTTTGGCGGTGTCACACCTGAAAATATACAGATCGGAATGGAATGCCTGTCTGCTGTGATACGTTCAAAGATATAAAATGGCAAAATAAAAATATCCGAAGCCGCAAAGACTTCGGATATTTTTGTGCCAGTATTTTTTCTTTTACGCGGATAAAAGGCGGGCGGTCAATGTGATCGGCGTGCTTGCCAGCGCTGCAGAAACGGGACAGCCTTCCTTTGTGGCGGCAGCGATCTCCTGGAACTTTTCATCGCTGATATCAGGTACGACCGCCTCAGTGGTCAGGTGGATCTTGGTAATGCGGCTCTTGCCATCGATCACCTCAAGTGTGACCTGTGCCTGTGTTTGTACCTGCCTGGGTGTGAAGCCATTCTTGCTGAGACCGGAACTGAGCGCCATGGAGAAGCAGCCTGCGTGCGCTGCGCCGAGCAATTCCTCGGGATTTGTGCCTTGACCATCTTCAAATCGAGATGACCAGGTATAAACGCCTTCATAGGTACCAAACTTCATGGTTCCTTTACCCTCTTTCAAAGAACCAGTCCAAATTGCATCCGCATTTCTAGTTGCCATATTATTTTCCTTTCTATGCATAAAATTTGAAAAACTCCGAGCCTAAACAAGCCTGGAGTTTGATTTTACAACATTCAAACAGGATTTTCAAGAAAGCCTGCCAGTGCTTGTATGAACTGCGCGGCTTAGTCTCCATCGTTGACGCAGATGATCCACCGAAATTGTTACTTTCATTCTCCTGCCCACTTTCAACTCACTCTTTTCATAAGATAATGCAGGAATCAAATCAGATTGGAACGCCAACATGCCGCAATTTATATCGTCTTGCCTTCGACACCAAAGATGTTTTCTCGAGAAAGATTAGTCAAATAAACATACAAGTATTTCCGCTCCAAATATAGTTACAGTTTGATGCCAATAAAGGGTATGGATTGTTTATCTTCCGATTTTGTGATTTAATATTTATATAAGGTCACTCTCCTTTTTGTAGTGCAATTAACGCAGGAGTTTAGCCGAGCAGCGGGGAAATAAAAACTAAAGTTTTGCGCCTTCGCAGGCAGATAGTCCGTATGCTTTGCTGATGAGCGGCCTCCGATTTAGACTGTGGAAACCTTGTTCGTAAATTAAGTTGCCAGCGAACATTGATGATTCCCAAGTAGGAGAAAAGAATGAATCCTAGACACTTAAAATTCATAGCGCGGGTTGTTGCTTTTATTATGCTGCTTGTCTTACTTGCAGGATTAACTCCCGCCGACGATCCGCGTTTCTCTTGCATCAGGAACCGGCGCACAGTCGAATGGCGACTCGGGGGGAACTCTGGCTATTTCAAGCGATGGGCGTTATGTGGCTTTTGAATCGAATGCGACAAATCTTGTCGTTGCAGATACAAATGGAGAAAGCGATATCTTTGTTCGAGATACACAAACTGGAATAACAACCCTCATTTCAGTTGACTCGAGCGGTGCACAGGCTAATTACTATTCGGATAATGTTTCAATCTCCGCCGATGGACGGATGATAGCATTCCACTCTGAGGCAACAAATCTTGTCAGCGGGGATACGAATAATTTGGGAGATATCTTCGTGCGCGACCGCCAAACCGGCCAAACAAGGCGCATCTCGGTTGATTCGATGGGAATTGAAGCTAATGGAGGCTCCAACGCGGCGGACATATCTGATGATGGACGATACGTGGCTTTTTCCTCTGGCGCTATGAACATGGTTGCAGGGGATACGAATGGCAAAAGGGATATCTTCGTGTACGATCTTCAAACGGGAAGTACAACCTGCGTCTCGATCAATACTGGTGGAGAGCAGGCAGATGGGGGCGGAAGCAGTCCATCCATCTCGGGGGATGGACGCTATGTTGTATTCTTATCTGATTCTGGTAATCTTGATCCCAGAGCCAATGACTATAGAGGCAAAAACCTTGTCTACATACACGACCACCAGATCGGACAGACCACTCTCGCTTCAGTCGCTTCAGATGGGAGTATCCTGACAGTAGGCTTATTTGACCAACCGACAATTTCCAGGAATGGTCGGTTGGTTGCGTTCCCCTTCTACGATAAAGGCGACAATAATGGGATCATGAATATTTGGGTCCGCGATTTGCAGACGGGTGCATCCATTAAGGCAGAAGGGGGCAATAGCTCGTCTGGCGGACCATCGCTCTCCGCTGACGGAAGTATCGTCGCCTTCTCCTCTGGCGCCAGCAACCTTGTCAGCGGTGACACGAATGGTGCCACAGATGTTTTCGTCCGCGAGATCGTATATGGACCCGAGCGCAATCCGAGCGTGGCCTCAGTCACTCCGGAGTGCGGGTTTTCTACACCGGTGTGTTCCTATCCCACCCACGCTAGTGTGTCGTTTATTGTGATCTTCTCAGAGCCGGTTACTGGTGTTAGCGTGGATGATTTTTCTCTGGATATGCTTGAAGGCATATTTGGCGCTTCCATTACAGGAGTCAGTGGGTCCGGAGTTGAATATTTTGTTACTGTTGACACCGGCACAGGCGATGGCAGACTGCGGCTGCATGTCGTTGATAATGACAGCATTATGGATACGGCTCTTAATCCATTGGGTGGTGTCGGCACGGGTAACGGGGATTTTACAGGGAAACTTTATCAGATCGACAAGAACAACCCACCGTCGCGAACATTGTGCGCACCGATCCCAACCCCACCACTGCTGAGACTGTGAGCTTCACGGTGTCCTTCTCTGAATTGGTCTACCCGGTCAGACTAGGTAATTTTGTTTTATCCACTACAGGCAACATATCAGGCGCGACCATTACAGCCATTGATCCCAGAGAGGATCAATACACACCCGGAACAACGTACACCGTAACGATCAACACCGGCATGGGTGATGGTACCCTGTGGCTGGATCTCATTGATGATGACAGTATTCTGGATAACATGAGTAATCCGCTCGGAGGGGCAGGTGCAGGCAACGGGAACTTCACCACGGGCGAGACTTATACCATCAACAAAAGCGCCCCGATCATACCGAATGTTACCGGCAGTCTGCGGGCTAATATCAATCCCACAAGTGCAGCGAGTGTTAACTTCACTGTGAACTTCTCAGAGGCTGTCAGCGGTGTCGACCCAAGCGATTTTTCCCTGACCACCACTGGCAGCTTTAGCGGCGTTCTTGTGACGAATGTGAGCGGTTCCGGAAACACGTACACGGTCACAGTCGATACCGGTAGCGGTGACGGGGATCTGCACTTGAATGTGATTGATGACGATAGTATCCTGAATGCTTCGGGCTCCCCTCTGGGCGGACCAGGTGCTGGTAATGGAAATTTCATCTCAGGTGAAAACTACACGATCGACAAGACCATTCCTTTTGTGATCAGCAGCCTGCGTACTGATGCGAATCCGACAAATGCAGATAGTGTCCATTTCAATGTGACTTTTTCTGAGGCGGTCAGTGGTGTGGATGCTGGCGATTTTATTTTGACCACAACTGATAGGGTGGTAGGCGTTTCCATCACAAATGTGAACGATTCTGCCAATACTTATACAGTGACCGTCGCGACCGGCAGCGGCAATGGCACCCTTCGGCTTGACCTGATCGATTATGACAGCGTCATGGATTCTGCAAATAATCCATTGGGCGGATTGGGCGTAGGCAATGGAAGTTTTAGCATGGGTGAAGCATATTTAATAAATAAATTTATTTCCGAAGATTTTAGATCCACGGGTTCGAATGATGGCTGGGTGCTTGAATCAAGCGAAAATAGTAACAAGGGTGGTTCAAGGAATTCGAGTGCCAATGTTATTAAACTCGGTGACGATTCCAAGAATCGTCAATTCCGCTCAATATTGCATTTCCCAACATACTACCTGCCGGATAATGCTGTAGTGACACAGGTTATTCTGATGATTAAACAGCAAAATGTGGTTGGAACCGATCCATTCACTACCCACCAAAATATCTCGATAGATATTCGCAAGGGATTCTTTAGTAATTTCAATATAGGTTTTTGGTCATTGCAGCTGACAGATTTTCAAGCACCTGCAGATATGCTGGCAGTAGGTTTAATTCATAACAATCCTGTCGGTGGATGGTACTGGGCGATGTTGGACGGAACAGCTTTTCCCTACATCAACCTGACCAGTTCGACTCAGCTCCGCCTAGGCTTCCAGTTGGACGATAATAATGATCGTGGCAATGATTATATAAATTTCTTCAGTGGAGATTATCAAGAGCAAAAAGATCGCCCGCATTTACTGATTGAGTATTACATACAAAAGTAAGTTTGCATTGAAAGTTTACTTCCGAGTGTAATATCGTAAAAAATCTCCGAGTTCCTAAGAACTCGGAGATTTGCATTTCTACACCAACATCCTCACTGGATTTTCTAAAAACCCAGCCAGCGCTTGCATGAACTGGGCGGCTTCGGCTCCGTCGCTGATGCGATGATCAACGGAGATGGTGGCTTTCATTCTCCAGCCCACTTTCAACTCACCATTTTCCACAACAGGAACTTCTCTGGCAGAACTGATCGCCAAAATTCCAGCTTCGGGCGGGTTGACGATGGCGATGAATTCTTCGACATCGTACATCCCGAGGTTGGAGGTGGAGAAGGTCGAGCCATCCACATCCTCGGGCTTGACCTTGCCTTCGCGGGCGCGGCCTGCCATGGCTTTGACTTCACCAGAGATCTGGCGCAATGTCTTTTGGTCTGTGTCTTTGACGACGACAGTCATCAATCCGCCCGGGACGGTGACTGCCACGCCGACATTGACATGCCCGAACTGGATGATGTCTGTGCCTTTGAGAGTGGCGTTCAAATTGGGGAATTGACGAAGTGAGAGTGCAACGCCTTTGAGAATAAAGTCATTGACCGACACTTTTTCGTTGTCGGGTAAAAACGCATTCGCCTGCTTGCGCATATCCATCAACGCGTTCATTTTGAATTCGTGTGTCACATAGAAATGTGGAATGGTTGTCTTGGACTCGACCAGTCTGCGGCCGATGGCTTGGCGGAGTTTGGTGGTGGGGACAACCTTGTCTTCGTGAGTAATTGGAAATTGGTAATTGGTAATTGGCTGTGTGGGGTAAACACTGCTCACCGATGACTGTCCACTGGAAAGTGCGGCTTCAATATCCTTGCGGACAATGCGTCCACCGGGGCCAGTGCCTTTTATGTTGGACAAATCCACTTTTTGGTCACGCGCAACTTTTTTTGCGAGCGGACTGGCTTTGACAGGACCCGTTCCCAGCGGAGCAGATGCTTGAGTGACAGGGGCAATTGTCGGCGCGGATTGAGGCGCAGTCTTTTCATCCGCAGACTTTTGACTTTCGACCTTCGACTGTCCACCGTCCACTGTCAACTGACCACTGATAACTTCCCCCACGGCACCCACAACCGCAATCGGTGCATTGACGGGAACCATCGTACCTTGATCGACGATGAGCTGCAGGACAACACCGCTTGCGGAAGACTCAACTTCAACGGTGGCTTTGTCGGTTTCAATTTCGGCAAGCACATCGCCTTTGTTGATGGTCTCGCCGACTTGTTTCACCCAACGGACGAGCAAACCCTCGGCCATATCGAAGCCGAGTTTGGGCATGGAAATTGTTTCGGCCATTATTTCAAAACCTCCTTTACCGCCGCCGTGATGTCAGCCACCTGCGGGAGCGCGGCTTGTTCGAGCGTGCGGTTGTAGGGGAGCGGTACTTCTTTTTGCGCCACGCGGATGATGGGCGCGTCGACGTAGTCAAATGCTTCTTCGTAAATGCGGCTGACGATCTCGGAGCCGACGCCGTAGGATTTCCATCCTTCTTCAACGACGACCGCGCGATTTGTTTTCTTGAACGATTCGATCACGGGTTCCATATCGAGCGGGCGCAGGGTGCGAAGGTCAACGACTTCAACTTCGATTCCTTGTTTGGATAATTCTTCCGCTGCCTTCATCGAAAGCTCAAGACCTTTGCAATACGTGACGATGGTCACATCTTTGCCAGCGCGCTGCACTTTGGATTTGCCGATCGGAATGGTGTACTCGCCCTCAGGCACTTCGCCGCGGACCTGGTACATGGTGGCGTGTTCGATGAAAAGGATCGGGTCATTCGACCTGATAGCTGATTTCAAAAGACCCTTGGCATCTTCTGGCGTTCCAGGGCTGACGACCTTGAGGCCGGGGAAGTGCGCGAAGATGGCATCGGGAGTTTGGGAGTGTGTCGCGCCAAGCTGACGTCCGCCGCCGCCGACTGCACGAATGACCATCGGAAGGGTGAACTGTCCGCCGAACATGTAATGCAGTTTCGCCGCCTGATTGACGATGTAGTCCATTGCAGAGAAACCAAAGTTGATGGTCATCAATTCCGCGATCGGGCGTTGACCAACCATCGCTGCGCCGATCGCGCCGCCGATGATGGCGTTTTCCGCGATGGGGGTATCTTTGACGCGCGCCGCGCCGTACTTGTCATAAAAGCCTTTTGTCACGGCATAGGTGCCGCCCCAAACGCCGACCTCTTCACCCATGATAAATACCTTGGGGTCGCGGTCCATTTCTTCCATAAGAGCTTGCGAGATCGCCTCGCGCATTGTGATTTTTGCCATGTTGTAATTCCTTTACCACGAAGGGTCACAAAGGTACACGAAGGAAAAACCTTTGTGACCCTTTGTCTCCTTTGTGGTTAATTAATCCGCGTAAATATCCGTAAACAACTCTTCCATCGCAGGTTCGGGACTTGCCTCGGCGAATTCAACCGCCTTTTGCACTTCCTCTTCCACGCGTGCTTCGATCTCATCCAAAGCCTTGGCGCTGGCGATCTTCTTCTCGATCAATTGCTTGTTGAAAATTCCGATCGGATCATTTTCCTGCCACTTCTTTACTTCTTCGGCTTTGCGATAGCGTTCCGGATCGCCCATGGAATGTCCACGGAAGCGGTAGGTATCAATCTCAAGCAGGAAGGGCTGGCTTTCTTTGCGGATGAATTCCATCGCTTCTTTTGAAGCTTCATAGACTTTCATCACATCCATTCCATCCACCTGGCCGTTCTTCATGCCATAACCTTCAGCCTTCTGGCGGATCTCGGTCACAGCTGATGCGCGGTCAACTGCGGTTCCCATGCCGTATTGATTGTTTTCGCAAACCCACAATACACGCAAATTCCATGTCTTGGCAATATTCAATGCCTCATGGAAATATCCGATATTGGTCGCGCCATCGCCAAACATACAGATGGTGATATTGTCATTGCCAGCGTATTGATCGCCGATCGCGAAGCCTGAAGCGATGGGGAGATGCCCGCCCACAATAGCATGTCCACCCCACATATTCTTGGAGGTATCCGCCATGTGCATCGAGCCGCCCTTGCCCTTCGACATACCTGTCGCTTTGCCAAGTAATTCTGCCATCACTTCATTGGCAGAAATGCCACAATTCAACGCCACACCATGATCGCGATAAGCAGTGATGACACGGTCCCGCTCTTCACGAGCTGCGATCAAACCAGTTGACACTGCTTCCTGTCCGATATACAAGTGCATAAAGCCGCCGATCTTGCCGGCCTGATATAGCTCCGCGCCGCGTTCTTCCAGGCGGCGGATCAAAACCATTTGGTGATACAGATCTAATTGTTGTTCTTTCTTCATTATTCGCTCCGCTAAAAGATTGCAAAAATAACACCAGAATACCTCTGGCGTTGTGCTTAATAAGCAAACACGGCATTATATCAGAGAAATTTAGTCCAGTTTTGAACATGATAGGCTTTTGAGAGTTCAAGATCAGCTTTCCAATTCTCCCCCAAGTGTACGAGAAGAAAATCCGCCAGCTGGTGGGTGTGGTCGTCGGATTTTTACACTAGAATGAAATTACAGAATTCGTTACAAACATCATCTATTATCTCAAGGAGAATCAATCATGAACCTTAAACTCACCCCGCCCAAGGAAATCACTTTCTGGATCTCAGTCGCTTTAGGCCTGCTTGGTCTATTCAGCTTTTTAGGTGTATTTACCCTGCTTCCAATCGAAGCCTTCTGGCTTTTGTTCATCGGGTTTGCTTTGCTCGTGGTTGCTCTTTTGGTTAAAGACCTCTAAACACCGGCTTTCAGATAATCCACTCTCTGCTGCCAGGCGGGGAGTATTTTTTTAAGATACAATAAAAATATGAACTGGTTTACAGGCGGCGCGCATGGTGAAGCAAAAAGACTCGTCACCCAACTTACGGATTCCACGAAGCGGGATGCCGCCGCAAGGAATTGATCCAACTGGGCGCAGACTCCGTGCCGCCATTGATCGATGCGCTTCAGACTCAAGACTTGGGCTGCTCCTGTACTATCAGATTCTCGCCCGGATCCCTTCCGCCACACCCTTGCTGACCAAGACGCTTTCGACAGCGCATCCGATCATCCGCGCAAGAGTTGTCGAAATATTGGGTATTAGCAAAGATAAAACCGCCATCCCCGCGTTACTTGACGCTTTAAAAGGTGAATACTTTACCGTCCGTTCGCCTGCCGCGCTTGCCCTTGCGAATATTGGTGATGTTCAAGTCCTGCCTGCTCTTTTGCCTCTTCTCAAGGACAGGGAAAGCGAAGTCCGCAATGCGGCTTGTGTTGCCGTTGCAAAATTCTGCGTCCCTTCCACATTTGATGACATTACAACTATTTTGCTGGATGATCCGATCATGGACGTGCGACGGTCTGCGGCGCGCGCATTGGGTGATACAAAACATCCCGCTGCGCTGCCGTTCTTGATGGAGGCCTTGCGCGATTCATCCTGGTGGTTTGAACAAGAGGAAGCCGCCGCAGATTTATTGATTGCCATT